>NZ_JAUBPT010000045.1:0-50917 GCF_036700905.1 Microcoleus sp. S13_C3
TCAACAGTCAACAGTCAACAGTCAACAGTCAACAGTCAACAGTCAACAGTCAACAGTCAACAGTCAACAGTCAACAAATTATTGATATTGACCGCTGATTTCGTAAACGATCGCGCCCAAAGACGCTAAGCTAGCTAAAATTAGCATTCCGGCTGGCATGAATTTTTTAGTTTTAACAAGGCGCACAATAAAGACTATTACTAAAACAGCCGAGATGGCTGCTGCTAATGTTAAACCCCAACTTTGTCCCATAAGCTGTGCGGTGCCGGCAAAAATTAGCAGCGAACCGCTAATCAAGCCCGAAATGAGCGAGGCTTGGCTTTTGGCCTTGATATAACCCATGATGCCGCCAACCAGTGTTAAAATGCCGTAGCCGATCGCCGCTGCTGTACCTAAATTCATTTTTAATCCTCCCGATTTCACAAGTGCATCTAAATTTATACAGCGCAGCCTGCAATTAATGTCACGAATTGTTAGAAAATTTATTAAACCCAGTCAGGATATCTAACTGTTATACAATTGCCATTATGTCAGCCCTAACTTCTGGTGCGATCGCCCAAATCCGTTACCTCCAGCGCCTCGCAGCATCCCTGCTGCTGTATCAATCGGTTCTCAAAAGCCCCGCCGGCCAAGCCTTTCTCGATTTGCTGCAAGCCCTCCACCACAGCGAAGTCAGCGGTTTGGAATGTCAGATAGCTTACGGGAACTGGTTCAAACTTCAGGCTGCTAAAAATTTAAGCTGGAAAGATTCTCTGATTTGGGAAATTCTCAAAGACGAAAACCCCTTTTCTCGCCGAGCACAGCAAACAGATTTTGCAAGTTTGCCCCCCGCTTTGGTGGAGGCCGCCCGACATGATTTAGAAGTGCTGCAAAATATTTACGAATGCAGCAGCGAACAGTTGAGCAAGTGGGTGCGGGTAGCTGGTCAACTTGACGCAGTGCCTCCGATTTGGCATTCAGAAACTCGAGCAGAACAGGGAGAGTTGCCCCTGCACGGAAAACTGGAAAAATGGTCGAGCGCGGCAGAATCTTTGGCAGTTTATTACCGACAATTTGGCACGGGTTTGTTTGCCGAATATCGCGCTTTTGCGTGGCGGGGAGGGCAGTTGGCGACTATTTCGCATCCCGATCGCATAACTTTAAAAGAGTTGGTTTGCTGCGATTGGCAGCGGGATGCTCTGGTAAAAAATACGGAGTTTTTGCTGGCAGGTTATCCGGCTTTGCACGTTTTGCTGTACGGAAGCCGCGGTTCTGGCAAGTCTTCTTTGGTGAAGTCGCTGTTAAATGAATTTGGATCTCGCAATCTGCGCTTGATTGAAGTATCTAAATCGGATTTGCAAGATTTGCCGCTAATTGTCGAGCAGTTGCGGGGAGTTCCTCAAAAGTTTATTATTTTTGTGGATGACCTTTCCTTTGAGGAGGATGACGATGCTTTTAAAGCTCTGAAAGTTGTTTTGGAAGGAAATGTCACTGCTCGCTCTCAAAATGTGGTAGTTTACGCCACATCTAACAGACGGCATTTAATTCGAGAGTTTTTTGACGACAGGCCTCTCCCCCGCGACGGAGATGAAGTTCACGCTTGGGATACTGTGCAGGAAAAACTTTCATTTAGCGATCGATTTGGCTTGACTTTAACTTTTGAACCGGCCGATCAAAACACTTATTTAACTATAGTCCGACATCTGGCAGAACTCGCTGGAATTAAACTCGCTCCCGATGATTTGGAACACCGCGCTAAAGAATGGGCAACTCGCCGTAACGGGCGATCGGGCAGGACTGCGCGGCAGTTTGTTGATTTCCTGAAAGCAGAGTTAGCCCTTTTTGACAAATAGATGGTCTGCGCTGGGAAGGCGGGTTTTAACTGAGATGTTACATCATTCTCAATAAGTTTTTTATGAACAGGCTTTTCGGCCTGTTCCACAAAGAGTGAATTTTATTGTGGAACAGGCCGAAAAGCCTGTTGCTTACAATGGTGCAAGATGCCTGTTTTAGCCGATATATGGGAAGGCAATTCAGGATAGGAATCAACCAGCCATTGCAGCGCCGAAGGGCGAAATAAAAATTCTTAATTTTTTCATAATTTTCTTGATAATAAATAACTAACAAAATTTGATATAATTATCAAAATCTCCCAAGAAACCTCCAGAGCCAGAACCCATCCTGACTCCCTAAATCCACCACTAAATAATGAGGAAAATATCATGGGTTTATTTGATAAAGTATCGCAGACTCGCCAAGAAACGGAAGTAACGTTAGGGCCTGCCGAATCATTTGCGGCGATCGCGCTAATTGCCGTAGCAGCCGACGGTTACATCAATGACAGCGAAAGTAAAGCGATTAGCATGACGCTATCTCGGATGCAACTGTTCCGCAGCTATCCCGATGACGTGATGAGAAAAATGCTCGATCGCCTGCTGATGATTCTGCAACGGCAAGGAGTTGAGGTACTGTTTAATGCTGCTTTGGCAACGCTTCCCGACGAACTTAAAGAAACAGTTTTTGCTGTGACAACTGATATCGCTTTAGCAGATGGCGAGGTTTCAGAAGAAGAAGAACAACTTTTGAACGATCTTTACAGTGCATTGGGGCTTTCCGAAGATATTGCCCTCAAGATTATAGACGTGATGTTGATTAAGAACAAAGGTTAAGAAATCAGGGGAAGGAGTGAGGAGGGCGAGTTTGACAATATAAAAAATTAGCGCCTACTTACTTAGCTAATAACTTCTCCAAAAGTGCGGGTTTACGGATATGATGGTTGGTAAAATTCCGATCCAATTTGCGATCGCCAGCTACTACCTCAAATGCCTTTCACTTACACCCGCACTGTTCGCTTTCAAGATACCGATGCTGCTGGAGTCGTTTACTTTGCTAACGTTTTGGCGATGTGCCACGAAGCTTACGAGGCATCTCTAGCAGCCTCGGGAATCAATCTCAAAGCATTTTTCAGCAATTCCGAGGTTGCCTTTCCCATAATTCATGCTAGTGTAGATTTTTATCGCCCAATGTTTGCGGGCGATCGGCTGATAATTCAATTGACGCCCAAACAACTTACGGGCGATGAATTTGAAATTGCCTATCAAGTATTTTCTCAGGAAGTTGCAGGAAGAAGCGCTGCTAAAGCTCTGACTAAGCACGTCTGCATCGATGCCGTTAGCCGAACTCGAAAACAGCTATCTGAAGACTTGATGCAGTGGATGAGGAAATTTGAGATTGATATTTCAGATTAGTTTTCTCTTTAAATAATAGCAGGGAATGACAGTAAAATTTCTGTTTTGTTGATAATTATTTCTGAATTGTTGATAGTATGTCAAATCGCAATTATGCCATTGTGGGCACGGGAGCTTTAGGCGGATTCTACGGTGCTAGACTGCAACAAGCAGGTTTAGAAGTCAATTTTTTGCTACGCAGCGATTACGATCATGTCAAAAAACACGGTTTGATTGTCGAGTCTCCCGAAGGCGACTTCACCCTCCCCCACGTCCGCGCCTACCACGACGCGCACAAAATGCCTAAGTGCGACGTAGTAATTGTAGCGCTGAAAACAACTCAAAATCACTTATTGCCCAAAATTTTGCCTCATTTATTAAAGGATAACGGCGCGGTTTTAGTTTTGCAAAACGGATTGAATGCCGAACCGGAAGTAGCTAAAATTGTGGGTGCAGAACGAGTGCTTGGCGGGCTGTGTTTTCTCTGCTCTTATAAAGTTGGGCCCGGTCATATCTGCCACCTAGATTACGGCACTATCACCCTGGGAGAATATGCCCAGGACTACAAAGCAATCGGTATTACTGATAGATTGCACCAAATTGCTAAGGATTTTAAACGTGCTCATATTCCTATTAAGATGAGCGAAGATTTGCTATTGTCAAGGTGGAAAAAGCTGGTTTGGAATATTCCTTATAACGGGCTGTCTGTAGTGTTGGATGCGAGAACTGACGAACTGATGGCTAATCCCGATACTCTGATTTTAGTTAAGGAAATCATGGGGGAAGTGGTAGCGGCAGCCAAAAGTTGCGATCGCATTATTCCCGAGGACTTTATCCCACATATGCTCGACTACACTGAGAAAATGAAGCCTTACCGCACCAGCATGAAAATCGATTATGATGAATCGCGGCCCCTGGAAGTTGAGGCGATTTTTGGTAATCCGATACGGGTGGCCCTGCAAGCAGGTATTAAGTTGCGGCAAATAGAGGTACTTTACCGAATGTTAAAGTTTATGGATTTTCAAAGACAAGAAGCGGAGAGGACGAGGAGGCTGTTAGGTTTGTCGTAATTGGCAATTGGCAATTGGCAATTGGGCGGGGCGGGTTTGTGAGATTTCTCGCTGGTGTTGTAGATATTGGTGAACCCGCCCCTACAGGAATTACTGTCAAATCCGGTTAATTCTATCGATTCACCGGCGATGACACATCGCAATTTCTTGCAATTGTTCTCGATTGACTTTGCCTTGAGAATTGCGCGGCAATTGTTCGACGATTACCCAATATTTCGGCCGCTTAAACTTGCTCAACTTATCTTCTATTGCCGCTTGCAGATTTTTGACAGTAACTTCGGAATTAGCGGGAACGTAGATAGCCGTAACGACTTGACCCCAATCTTTGTCTGGCAAGCCAATTACAGCAATGTCCGCAACTAAATTAGTCGATCGCACAACGGCTTCGACTTCCGCCGGAAATACATTTTCTCCGCCTGTGATAATTTTGTCGCTGCTGCGTCCGACGATATTTAAGTAGTTATTTTTATCAAAAAATCCTAAATCGTCTAATTGAAAGTATTGGTCATCGGTAAAATTTTTAGGATAATAACCCAACGCCAAAGATTTAGCATTTACCACAATATTTCCGATTTGATTATCGCACAAAATCTCGCCATTGGCACTGCGAATAGTTATTTTAGCGTGCGGTAAAATCTTACCTGAACTGTTATTGCCAGCGAGAAAATCTTGGGGTTTTAGTGTAGCAATTTGCGAGGCGGTTTCTGTCATGCCATAACTGGGCGCTAATTTAATTTGATAGTTTCTAGCTGTTTCTAAAAGTTCCGGCCAAGCGGGAGCACCGCCCAAAAGTACGGCCCGAAACCGTCCCAGCCAATTAGCTGTATCTGGGTTTTGCAACAGCCGTTGCAGTTGAGTTGGGACTAAAGAAATGAAAAATTCTTCTGGTTCTATATCGCATTTTTTACCATTTTCTAATTCTTTAAATGGCTGAATTGCCAGTTTTCCTCCGGTAGTAAAGGAACGCATAAATTGCATTAAACCGCTGACGTGGTATAATGGTAAAATGCAGAATGAGTTGATTTTGTCAACTTGAAAATATTGTTGAAAACCTTGCACTGATGCTGTTAGCGTTTCCCAAGTGTGGATGGCAAAACGAATTTTTCCTGAAGAACCGCCGGTGGGAATCATGATTGTATCAAAACCGTTTTTAGTCGGCGAATAGAATTCGGGCGAATGGAATTCGCGGCTATACAAACGAAGTCCGCCTTCGCGGACTGGGAGATGGGGATTTTGGGGAAGCGGGTATTGTCCTAAAAATATGTCTGGTTGGACTAAATCAAAGACTTGTTGCCATTCTTGTTTTACCCAGTTGGGATTGCAGAGAAACAGGGGGCATTTGGCGGCACGGGCGGCGATGAAACTGGCCAGAAATTGCACGGGTTCTGGTTCGGCGAGGCAAATTTTTGGGGGTGTTTTTTGGGCGGGATTTTGGGTGAATTGTTGAAATAGCCGATCGACAATTCGGGCAAATTCGCGACTGTCGCAACCAATAAGCCAATCATCGGGCAAGCGATCCGCGATATCCCAGATATTTACTGTTAGATTTGTTGCCATAGATGCTTTCACCAAGTTTCTCGATTCAAAACAATTACAGGAGTTACGCTCTCCGACAAAGAAACCGGGTTTTTTACCGAATTTGTCGGCTGCAACGGGTCTTTTCGTAAAAAACCCGGTTTCTGAACCCCAGGAGTAATCTAAAATCTAAAATCTAAAATCCAAAATCGAATGGTTGTCATCGAACCAGGAATCGGTGCCGAAGCCGAGTGCTCTCTTATTTAAAGACAATTCGGTTGCTAAATTTAAGGCTGCTTGTCGGCCGATTTCGGTTTCAAATACTGATGAGAAAACGGCGTCTATATTGTGAGTTTGACAAAATTTTCGCAGTTGGGATGGAGAACCAGCAATCGCAGGTTTAATGACGAAAATGCCCCGCCAGCCTTGGCTGTAGCACTCTTGGATGCGATCGAGGTTGGCTGCGGATTCGTCTAGGGCGAGATCAGTTGCATAAATAGCATTCAATTCTACCATTTCCTGAAACTGTGTTACGGGCAGCGGCTGTTCCAAAAATTCAATGTCTGCGGAAAAGTCGGGAGTTGCTTTTACCTTGTCGCAAGCTTCCAGCCATGTTTTAGCCTGCGAGTAACTGAGTCCCCCGTTGGCATCTAACCGCAAAAATGCCGATTCTCGATCGCACAAATCGTGCATTGCTTGGATTAGCTGCTGAAAAATCTTTAATTCTTTTTCAATTGCAGCAACACCAATTTTCCATTTAAACGTGCGATATCCCTCTAACCAAAGCATTGGTAAAGCCTGCAAAGCTGTTTCACCTGCTGGCAATAAACCGCTGAACCGATTTTGCATTTTCTCCCCCTTTTGGGAAAGGTAAGTTAAATTTTCGCTTTTCTCCCCCCCTTGGCAAGGGGGGGCTGGGGGGGGTGAATTTTGTTCGTTTGATAGTGCTGACTCAAAGCCAAATTGACAAGCCGGCAATTCAGGGGAAATAGCAAAAATCATCTCTGATGAAATATTACCTGGCAACTGGTGACAAAAATCTAAAGCTTGCTCAAAACTTTCGGAACCAAACCAACTCAAAGGGGCAATTTCTCCCCAACCAATTCGACCATTCTCGCCAACAAGTCGCAGAATAATTCCTTCACGAATATCCCAGATGCCGTGACTTGTTCGCAAGGGGCGCTTAAATTTTCGCTGATAAGTACGAAACTCGAATTGATAAAGCATTAGTTTTTTAGTTAATCATAAAATTCTCTCACAACATATCCAAACTTATCAATATTTTCAAAATGGATATTGTGACCAGCTTTTGGTACAATTTCCAGACGGGCGGCCGGACACAAGCTGGCAATTTCGGTATTTATGGTTGTAAATTTATCATCATATTCTCCCGCTAGCAAGAGGAGAGGGATGGGATTTTGTGCGAGTTTTTCCCAGAGAGAGGGCTGGTTGCCGGTTCCCATATTGCGGAGTGATTTGGCTAACTCTACGGGATTGTTTGCTAAGCGGGTTTCTATGAGTTTGTCGAAGTTGGGAGAATTTTTTAAAGATTTGAATAAAGGGATCTCGTACCAATTTAATAAAAAATCTTTAATGTTGCTCTTTTCCAGCTTTTGTGCTAGTTGTAAATCTGCTTCCCGGCGGTGCGATCGCTCTTTTTCTGTTTTCAATCCCGGAGAAGCTGACTCTAACACTACTTTCTCGAATCTTTCAGGAAAATGTAATGTCATGTAAAGTGCCAATCGCCCGCCCATTGAATAGCCCAACAACAAACATTTGTCTATTTGTAAATCATCTAATAACTCGATCAATCCTTTGGCTGTATTTGACATATTGTAGCAACTTTCGTCGCCGATTACTCTGGTTTCTCCATGACCGGGAAGGTCAACTGCTAGACAGAAATAATTTTTAGATAGTAAGGAAATGACGCTGCTAAAATCTTGAAAGTTTCCAGTAAATCCATGCAAAAATAAAAGTTTTGGCGAGTTTTTATGAGCCGTTAACGAATAGTGAAAGTGATAATTATTAAAGTTGACCATTTTCGTTACAACATCACTGCTATGTTATCAGGTATCGAGCCAGTATACTCTATTGCGACAGATTTTCCATTCCTTAATGAAAGCTTACTATAAATTTCATCGCGTTCTGTTGCATGGGCTAAAACTTGACCCCGAATTACGTTTAATTCTTCATCTAATTCAGGATTGACGATGAGTACCCACTCATCAGGATATAGGCTAAAAATTTCTTCTAAACTCAATATTTTGTCAATTTCTGTTTGCGTACTCATGCTTTGATTCTCCTTTTTTACGATTCAATTTGAGGTACGGATTGCTAAATTAAAGAAGATTTTGAGAAGTCGCCCAACTCTGCCAACTCGCCCAACTCCCTCAGCTTAGCAAACCATACCTCCAGTTTACCGGAATTCTCGATCGCCCGAACTACAAGACAAACCCCAACGCCAGCAGCAATCCGCTCGAAAAATGCAGCGTAACTGCGATAAACTTAGAGTTGCTGACATGAGCAGGTTGGTCGTGATAGTCTGTGACATGGCGGCAAAGGTCGATCGCAAATGGCAAACTCCCAAAAATCAACAGCGTCCAAATTGGGAACATTCCCAAAGCCACAAATAGCACAGTCAAAGCATAAACGCTGCCGCACAACCACTGCAACAACTGGGCACCTTTCTTTGTACCGAGTCGCACAATCGGCGATTTTTTGCCTGCCGCCAAATCGTCATCAACTTGATGAAAGTGGGAACAAAATAAGATGATACTCGTAGTAATTCCCACGATTACCGACGCTGCAAAATTAGTTGCAGACCAAGTTTGAGTTTGACTGTAATAAGCAGCGGCTAAGGCTAGCGGCCCAAAGGTGAAAAAGCAGATGATTTCCCCCAAACCTTGATAGCCAAGACGAAACGGAGGCCCTTGATAAGTGTAGCCCAGAGCACAGCACAAAACTACCAGCAAAATGACTGTTGGGTCTTTTTGCCACCAGCTTATGGCGCAGATTCCCGACACTCCGACTGCTAAAAACAGATTTGCTAGCGCGAAAATTAAAGCTTTATTTCCGGTTAAGTTAACTAGGGAATGCGCTTTGTTTTTATCGATGCCTGTTTCCGAGTCAAATACATCATTGCTGAGATTCAGCCATGCTATAATCAAAATGGCTGACATTAAAAATGTCGAAAAAATTGACGAATTAATCGTTTGAGTTTCGGCAAAAGCAATTGCCGTTCCTACTGAAATAGGAATCACCGCAACGCTGTACATGGGCGGCTTGATTGCCGCCAGCCACAATTTACTATTTGGACGTTCAATTAACTTTGTTGTCATTACACAAACTTGATGCAATTGATAGCAGCGTAGTAATTTTACAATTTTATTGGTGAAGAAACTCTACTCTGTATCTGGTTGAGTGCGCGGGGGGCATCCGTTGAGAGGCTTTGCGGGCGATCGCGCGCCCGGTAATGCCCGTCTGCAAACCTCTGCGGGGTCGATCGCATAAGAGTCGAAATTGAGTCGCTCAATCTTAAAGTTTTATGTCTAAATGTTTCGATCGATCGCGCGTTGGCGAAAGCGTTGCGATCCGAAGGAAAGCCCGCCCCTACGGGGGCTACGCCAACGAAGAGGATCGTCTGTTTTCTGCCCGTCGCTGAACCCAAACTTTCCGGGAAACTCGAAAGGTCATGTTTTGCGATCGCCCTCCCGTGCTTAGATCGAAATAGGGGTTCTAGCGGAACAAAACCGCACTCTTTCTGACAAATCTGCTATTCTCGCTTTCATGACAGTAATACCGCACCGCGCTCATCTTTTACAAGACCGCAATCAACTGCATCAGTTTCTGTTAGATTGCCAGCAGTCTTTAACCGAAAAAGATCAAACAAAGATAGTTAGTATTTCTCAGGAGATTGCCCCCGTCGATCCGCTAGTTGTACTTCAAGAGATTTCCGAACCTTGCCAGCGGCACTTTTACTTTGAAAAAAGAGACCCGATTTCCGGCAACTGTTTTGCGATCGCCGCCCTAGATTCGGCCATCCATTTAACAGTAGCCGGAAGCGATCGATTTACCCTCGCTCAAAATTTTATTCAATCTTGTCTTGCCCGAACAATTACCATCGGTACAGAACGCTTGCCCTTCAGCGGGCCGCACTTTTTTTGTAGCTTTGCTTTTTTCGATGAGAATGTCGCCACCAATTCTTACTTTCCCCCTGGCACGCTATTTTTACCAAAATGGCAGATTACTCGCCTGAAGGATAGCTGCACCATTGTGGCAAATGCCATCATCAACCGAGACATAAATGTTAAATTTATTACGGATAATATTTGGCAAAATTTTGATAAAATTGCGTCTCCCCCTTACAAAAAAATAACTTCTCTTAGAAACAGCTCGATATTTTTAAAACAAATCCCTGTGAACGATGCCACTCACTTTAAAACATCAGTCAAATCGGCTTTAAAATTGATTGAGTCTAAATATTTCAGTAAGATTGTTTTGTCCCAAGCAATAAATGTCATTTCCCAAACCCCTTTCAGTTTAATAGATTCCTTAAATAACTTGCGCCTTACTTATCCCGGTTGCTACGTATTTTCCACCAGTAACGGCCAAGGTCAAAATTTTATCGGTGCCAGTCCAGAACGCTTAATCAGCATTCACAAAAATGAATTAGTAACAGATGCTTTAGCTGGTTCGGCACCGAGGGGGAAAAATGAAGCGGAAGATGCGAATTTAGGCAAAGGTTTACTCAACAGCGAAAAGGATATTCGAGAACATCGAGTTGTAATTGATTTTATAGTCGATCGCCTGTCGAGTCTCGGTATCAATCCCGACTTTTCTCAGGTTCCCAGGCTGCTGCAACTGTCAAACATTCAGCATTTGTGGACACCCATCAGGGCTAGAATTCCCCGTGATATTCATTTATTAAAGATTTTAGCTCAACTGCATCCAACGCCAGCGGTGGCGGGCGTACCGAGAGATATTGCCCTACAGCAAATTCGCGGCTGCGAAAGCTGCGATCGCTCTTTGTACGCAGCGCCCCTCGGCTGGATCGATCGCAGCGGCAACGGCGAATTTGCCGTGGGAATTCGATCGGCTTTAATCGATGGCGATCGGGCTATACTTTATGCTGGTGCTGGTATTGTTGCCGGTTCGGAACCAGAAAAAGAACTAGCAGAAATTCAGCTCAAATTGCAGGCACTTTTAAATGCTTTGGTTTAGCAATATATTAGAAAAATGATTGATTTTCGCAACACAAACACTCTCTGGTCTTCAATATTAGCAGAGACATTGCAGCGGTTGGGATTAACTACCGCCGTCATTTGTCCCGGTTCGCGATCGGCCCCGCTAACAATAGCCTTTGCCCTGAACAACAAGATAGAAACTATTCCCATACTCGACGAACGTTCAGCCAGCTTTTTTGCATTAGGAATTGCCAAGAAATCCGGTTTACCAACAGCACTAATTTGTACATCGGGAACCGCCGCAGCCAACTTTTATCCTGCGATAATAGAAGCAAGAGAAAGTCGAATTCCACTGCTAATATTCACCGCCGATCGACCTCCAGAACTGCGGGACTGTCACGCCGGACAAGCGATCGACCAAGTGAAAATATACGGCAATTATCCCAACTGGCAAGCCGAATTAGCGATACCTTCTGCGTCCAGAGGAATGCTAGAATATCTGCGGCAGACGATCGTGTATGCTTGGGAGCGATCGCAATTTCCAACACCCGGCCCCGTCCACCTCAACATCCCCTTTCGTGACCCGCTGGTACCCGTTCCAGACATAGCTGTAGAAGCTTTAGAAACACAATTCAATCCCGAACATTTCTTTGCAGGATTAGAACCAATTTTTGCCGGAGAAAGCTCTATTGTGGGGCAGGCATCTTGCCTGCCAATTTCAGGAGACGGGCAAGATGCCCGTACCACAACAAGAGACGGGCAAGATGCCCGTACCACAATACAAGTTATTGACTCCATAATTCAAAAATGGCAACAATGCAGCAGAGGGATAATTATTGCAGGCGTTGCACAGCCTCAATTTCCCGAAAAATACTGTAGTGCGATCGGCCAAATTTCCAAATCCTTAAACTGGCCAGTTTTAGCAGAAGGACTATCCCCAGTCAGAAACTACGCCCAACTAAACCCCCATCTAATTTCCACCTACGATTTAATCCTGCGAAACCGCGAACTAGCCGATAAATTAACCCCAGAAATCGCCATTCAAATCGGAGACTTACCCACAAGCAAAGAACTGCGAAACTGGCTAGAAAAAACCCAACCAAAACGCTACATAATCGACCCCAGCCACCACAACTTCGATCCCCTACACGGCCAAACAATTCACCTGCGAACCTCCCTAGAAAACCTCGCAACTAATCTCGCAACTATATTAACTCAAGTCCCCCCCCTAAACAAAGGCGAGTCAACTCTTGTCCCCCCCCTTATTAAGGGGGGGTTAGGGGGGGATCGAGCCACTGCTATCACTAATATCCCCCCTCAAATCCCCCCCCTAAACAAGGGGGAATCAACTCAAATCCCCCCCCTAAACAAGGACAAATCAACTCCAGTCCCCCCCCTTAGCAAGGGGGGGTTAGGGGGGGTTCAAACCTCTCCCTCAAGCGAATACCTCCAACTTTGGCACAACACCGAAATCCAAGTCAGACAAACAATAGACCAAAAAATATCAGCAATTAACCACATAATCGAGCCCAAAGTTTCCTGGCTGCTTTCCCAAATTTTGCCACCGGGAACACCGATATTTATTGCCAACAGTATGCCCGTCAGAGATGTAGAGTTTTTCTGGAAGCCGAACAACTTAGAAATAAAACCGTTTTTCAATCGCGGCGCTAACGGTATAGACGGCACATTATCAACAGCTTTGGGAGTTGCTCACCGCAATCAAAGCAGCATCATGCTAACAGGAGATTTAACACTTTTGCACGATACAAACGGTTTTTTAATTAAAAATAAATTTGTTGGTCATCTGACAATCCTATTAATTAATAACAACGGTGGCGGAATTTTTGAAATGTTGCCCGTTGCCAAATTTGACCCGCCCTTTGAAGAGTTTTTTGCCACGCCGCAGCAGATAAATTTTGCTCATTTGTGTGCAACTTATGGCGTGGAACACGAGGTAATTGAGGATTGGGAACAGTTCAAACAAAAATTAAATTTGCTGCCAAATAGCGGTATTCGCGTCTTAGAATTGCAAACAGACAGACGATCGGATGCTAAATGGCGGCAAGATAATTTAGGTAAATTTGCCAAAGATTTGTAGTCAGGACTTTTGTCAATAAGCCTTTCGCGGGCGGGCTTTCCGGCCCAACCCCTACTCCCCACAAGCCGAAAATTCACACTTTGTGGAACAGGCATCTTGCCTGTTCCGGGAAATGCTGCAATATCTCAGTTTAAACTGCTGGTTGAGCTAGCAGCGAATCTAACTCTCCATCTGCATCAAGTTTGTGAATGTCATCGCAGCCACCTACGTGTTGGTTATTAATGAAAATTTGGGGTACGCTGCGGCGTCCGTTAGCGCGATCGGCCATTGCCTTTCTAGCTGCTTCGTCGCCATCAATTTTGTATTCCGTGAAATTTACGCCTTTCCACCACAGCAAAGTTTTGGCGCGGATGCAGTAGGGACAGGTTTGCCAAGTATAGATTTCCACATTGGCTTTGATGCGATCGGGCTTGCGGCCCAAGATGGGATTGAGAAAATCAAGCATTTTCAGTACCGGGGTAAAAATTAAAGTGGTTGGGGGATTAACGATCATTTTAGCGAAATGCCATCAGCCCCACGTCCTACCCAACAATCGGCGCGGGATGGAATTGCCCGTGGCAACCTGTGGCCCTGTGACCCAAGTCACAACTTGACTCTACTCGGATCACTTGCTTTGACCCCTGACAATCACCTTCGCGGCCTCATTAATATCACCGATATTTTGAGGAAACCAGAAGATGATAAATATATCGAATTCAACCGCACTGCCATGAACCCCGTACAACTCCTCCCCGGCGCTATCTCTGAAATCCTCGCTTCTGTAACGGATACAGGCGTTTTGACTCTGGCGGATCGCTACGGTTTGATGGCCGCCACCTTCGACGACTCTCTGAATGACGAAGACAGAGGCTGTGTCAACCGCTTGTTGCGGGCGGTGCTCAGAGGCCGAGTCCAAGTAGTCAACGAACTTTCAGCAGCATTCTAATCGGGATTTGAAGTTTTGTTCTGAAGGCAAGGTGAGTCAGCGGTAGATAAAAATAGTGGAAACTCAGGCAGGAGTTGAAACAGCAGTAATTTGAATTCGATTTAAAGTTTTCTCCTCTAACTCAACAACGGTTTTTTTGTCAAAGCAGCCTTTACAGGCTGCTTTTTTTTTGATCTAATCGCGGATTTCCAGGTTGTACTGGCGGCAGAGGTCGATCAGTTCTTGTTGGAAGCGATCGCGCACATTCTGGGGCGAGACAATCACGCAGTCTTTGCCGTACCGAAACACCTCTCGGAACAGCCAGAATCGGCTGGATACCCGCTTCACTACATGGCGCACGTCTCCCACCATTTCATTTGCCACATCGTCCTCCTCTTTGGCTTCATAGTTTCCAGCCAATCCCCTTGAAAAGTGTAAGTGTACTTCCAGATAGTCTATGGTTTCGCGCCAATTTTCACTGGCAGGTAGCAAGTTAACAATCTTGTCCAAACGCAAACACCGATTGTGAGCTAATTCCGGGATTTCTCTGGGATCGGCATCGTCGCACCAGATTTCTAGGTACAGGCGCTTGTCGTAGAGGCGAATTTTGGCACTGCGGGCAGTAAATTCGCTCAATTTGTCTTTGCCTGACTGGTAAAACAGCCTGAACGGTTGGCGATCGTCAATCAGTTGATTGAGTCGAAGCCGCCACGCTTCGGCAGTTTGGTTGACTTGTTCGAGCAACTTTTGCCGGAAAGGGGTTTCCAGATTGGCTTTGTCCAAAAGTAATGCCATGACGATCTGGGCGGCTTCGACTTCGCCAGAGTCGTTGAGGAATTTGACGGCTTTGTTCAAGGATTGTACCTGCACTGAATTGAGGGTAAAGGGTTCGCCCACTTCGATTTTTTGTTGGGCGATCGCGACCAGTAACCCAGACACACTGGGACTTTTGCCCCATTTGATACCGAGGCGAAGGGCGATCGCCTCTAGCTGTTCCTTGGTTCCGGTCGGAATTGAAAGTGTAATTGTCTCTTTTTTGCGGGGCATTCAACAAATTGTAATTACACACTTGACAGATTGGGTTTTCAATGTAAATATAATTTTAGTGCAAGTACAAACATCCCAGAGATAACGAAGGCTATAAATTTCAGTCCTGGACGCATGGTAGTCAGAAACCGGGTTTTTTTACGAAAAGACGCGTTCTACCCGACAGTTCGAGTATAAAAACCCGGTTTCTTTGGTTTTATGCGTTCAGGACTGAATTTGAGAAACGTCGCCTGAGCCTGCAGTAGCACGAAACCGATTGTTGCTGAACGTCAATAATAGGGTGTAAGGCTATTTTGTCAGGGGATTGGAGGGAAGTTTTCTCCTTCTACCCCTGTAAAGATAGAGTGCTAGAGACAATTTATTATGACTAGAAAAATTTATCTGTCCTAGTCGTCGAATTTGTTTACCCTACAAAAGTTAACCATGCTCCAAATTTACCCAACGCTGACTGAACTTCAGGAAATTGCTTCACAACTTCCCGAACAAATTCCTTACCTCAAAATGCTCGTTCTCTTTGGTTCTCGTGCCAGAGGTGATACTCACGCAAAAAGTGATTGGGATTTTGCCGCACTTTACGATGAAAAGCTTAGGGAAGAATATTGCCAAGACCGGGGATTTTCTTGGTTTGAAGTTCCAGGAATTTTGGGTGAAGCTTTTAGAATAAATAGTGACGAGATTGATGTGGTGGAATTACATCGCTGTTCGTCGCTAATTGCTCATTTTGTAGCGCGAGATGGAATTTTACTGTACGAAACAGAATTAGGTAAATTTGAAGCTTTTAAACAACAATGTTTCATGACTGATGCAGAATTAGAAGTGCTGCGTCAGAATCTGCGACAAAAAATCGAGGTTGCGTTGCAAAGGAGGGGAGTATGAAGGAGATTGAGCCTGCCATCGTCCTAGCTAAGCTGGATTTTATGACAGACTATCTAGAGAGTTTAAGTTGTTTTGAGTCAATTTCTTTAGAAGAATATCTCACAAATCGAGGAAACCAGTTAATTGTAGAACGATTGTTGCAACTAATTATTCAAGTTGCAATTGATGTCAATCGATATTTGCTCAAGCGATTAGAAGTCCAGCAACCGAATAGCAACTTTGATGTTTTTATAGAAGTTAGCAACTGTGGCATTATAACAGCGGAGTTAGCTAGCATCTTATCTCAATCAGGTGTTTTGCGTAACCGTCTGGTACATCTGTATGACGAAATCGATCCTGTCAAAGTGCATCAAGCCATCGATATTGTATTGCAGAAATACCCGATTTATCAACGGCAAGTCACTAATTATCTAGATTCTCTTCGAGACAATAATAGATCGGGAATAGATTAAAAATGGCAAATTATTCTATAACTCTTAAACCCGTGTACTCATGTCCCGCCCAAACGCTTCCATCAGGCATTACCTTACCTCCGGGCTGGGACGGGCTCTCGCGGCATCAAGTCGAAACCTACGAAGCACTGCAAGACCCAAGCATTGATGTTGTCTTCAATACAGCAATGACAGGGGACGGTAAAAGTTTAGCAGCTTTTCTGGCAGCCGTGACCAATCGCACGTACACTTTAGCAATGTACCCCACAAACGAACTGGCGCGCGATCAGGAAAAACAGGTAAGAGGCTACAAAGCACTGTTTAAACCGGAAAACGACCCGCAAATTTATCGTTTGAATGCAGCGATTCTTGAGGATTTTATTGCAACAAATAAACTTTCTTCAAAATTAGCAGGATTGTGCGATCGCGCCGACAACTCAGAAATTTTGCTGACAAATCCCGACATCTTCCACTACATCCACGATTTCCGCTACTTGCGGCGAAACCAAAAAGGCCAAGGAGACAATGCCGATCGCCTGTTTGCCAAGATTGACGACACCTACAAACTCTTTGTTTTTGACGAATTCCACATCTTCTCATCTCCTCAAATTGCCAGCGTCATCAATGCCATCTTGCTAATTAAGCATACACTTCCTGGCAAAAAATTTTTATTCCTCTCTGCTACGCCAAACGAGTTGTTGGAAGAGGGGTTTTCCAAGGCTGGGTTAAAGTATCGCATAATCGATCCAGTCAAGCAGGGAGGTTATCAGTTTTCAGCAGGTGACAATTGGCGGCAGATTAGTTATCCGATTAACTTGAGTTTTCCCCAAAAGTTAGAACCAAATCTGCGTTCCAGCTATAATTGGATTGTCGAAAATGCCGAAACAACAATTTTCAAATTCTTTCAAGATAATCCTGGGAGTAAAGGTGCAATTATCCTTAACTCGATCGCCGCTGTAAAAACCTTAGTCCCCAAATTCAAGGCAATTTTTGAACCGCTGGGATTGAAAGTCCGAGAAAATACTGGATTGACTGGTGAGACAGAGAAGTCTAAATCTGTTGAAGACGCTGACTTACTTTTGGGAACATCGACAATTGATGTGGGGGTTGACTTTCGGATTAACTTTTTAGTATTTGAAGCGGCGGATGCGGGGAATTTTATTCAGCGTTTCGGCAGGTTGGGGAGACATCCAGGCTTTGAGATTTATCAAGCTTATGCTTTGCTGCCCCACTTTATTGTAGAGAGGCTGTTTGAAGCTGAAAACCATCCGCTGCAAGATGGCGAAACGCGCGATCGCATTAGTTTGTCCGACGCTATCCGCCAGCATTACGGCTATGTCAACGAGTTTCGACAGTATCCCAAACGGTGGGGCGGAATTCAGTCAGCTTGCGTGCATTTAGAGTTGGAAAAAAATTATCAGATGAAAACCAAGTATCCCGAAGCAGCGGATAATTTTGCAGCCGATATTGAGCAAGCTTTGGGAGTTACGATTAAACAGATGCGAGGGCAGCTTTTCCGCTGTATGGAAAAGGAGAAAAAGAAAATTATTGAGGAGGCTCGAAGTTTTCGGGGTATCAGCCAGCTAGATTGTGGGATTTATGACACGACTAATCCCGATGAGCCGGAGAAAGAACGGTTTAAAACTTACAATCTCCCCAGTTTGCTCAGTAACTTTCATTTTGATTTGATGACAAGCGCCGACTTTATGGAGAGAGCTAAAAAAGCTGGGTTAGCAGTCAGCCGTTTTGATAAAGCTTTGTGTTATTTGAAATTGACTGGATATCGGGAATTGCGAGAAGATTGGCAGTTTTATTGCTCGCGAGACGATTTGGATGAGATTGCTAAATCCGGCAAGGTGCAAATCCTGAAAGGTTTGGAAGTGACAGGGGGAACTAACGAGATTAGCGGCAAATTATCTAATCGAGGTTTAGTGTGCTTTGTTTCCGATCGCGATCGCGCTACTTTGCGAGCCAAGTGTGGATTGCCCGTGCATTTCCAAGCCTATGCTTTGAGCGATCGATTTGATGGTAAAGCAACTTACACCATCGCGTTTGGGCGATCGGCGCTGTTGCTGGAGACGCTGATTTGGCACTGGAAACCGCAGCAGGATGAAGGTTGGATTTGCTGAAAAGCTTGAGGAGAAAGGGTTTAGCCCGACATCAGAAGGCGACAGTGTTTCAATCCCTGATAGGTATTTAGGTATTTCTACTAATGCAGCACTGAACTGCGCCCTTTGCTCCTTACTCAATAATACGCGATGTTGTTCCTGGCGACTAACCATTAGTCTATAGTGACTCTTCATCAATAAGGCTACAGTAACTACTTGACATTCGCGAGGAGAGGATGGCACGATGAGAACAACCTCAACAGACTTCTTATGGATATTCATCTCAACGACAGCGATATCTCTCAGATGCCAGAACTGCTAAGAACTTCGTTTCTCGACTGGCTCCCCAAACGCCTAAATATCAATCCGTCACAGCCGCCCGATCGAACAGCCCTTCCCCAGCAGCCCAGTAAACCGGAGACACCACCGACTCAGTTAACTCTCGATTTGGCACTTGCCAGCCAGACTTCAGAGGAGAAAGCGGACAACTCCCATGTCAAGCTGACTCAGCTACTTGACGCGGGTATCACCAAGCGAGGAATGCCTGTGCGAGTCAAACTGAAGCGGGATGTTGCAAAAAAGTTAGGTCGGGACTATATCAATAGCCTGGAAATCTCCATGAAAGGAACCATTGTTTACGACGGACAAGATTTTGATAAACCGAGTCCCTTGGCAACAAAAATAAATCGCGGTTCAGCTAATGGCTGGGAGTACATCGAGGTTAAGAAGAATCACCAGTGGATTTGTTTAAATGAATTGCGCGAAACCTGGAGGAAGACCAATGACTAGAGATAATTTACTGTCCCGAATTTCGATCGATCCAAATAT
This sequence comes from Microcoleus sp. S13_C3, assembly GCF_036700905.1. Taxonomy (NCBI): domain Bacteria; kingdom Bacillati; phylum Cyanobacteriota; class Cyanophyceae; order Oscillatoriales; family Microcoleaceae; genus Microcoleus; species Microcoleus sp. S13_C3. Next base: position 19,267 of record NZ_JAUBPT010000045.1, read on the forward strand.
CTGTTTTGGAAAACCCTGCATTCGCGGCCACCGCATTTGGGTTTCCCTAATCCTTGACTACCTAGCTGGAGGCATGACTGTTGAGGAAATCCTAGAAGCATATCCAAGCATAGAAAGAGACGATGTATTCGCTTGTATTGCTTACGGTGCCGAAGTAACGCGAGATTATTATACCGACATTCCATTAGGAAAAAAGGAGGAAGCAACTACGTGAAGTTAAAGCTAGATGAAAATGTCGATCTTCGCGTTGTTACCTTTTTACGTTTGGCAGGGCATGACGTAGAAACAGTACCCAACCAAGGTTTGACTTCAGCACCCGATGTGGAACTGATTAATGTTTGTCGTCAAGAGGAAAGATGTTTAGTTACTGCCGATCGCGGTTTTGGCAATCGAATGCGGTTTAATCCATCTGATTATGCGGGGATTGTTGTAATTCGGCTAACATCTCGTGCGAATTTTACAGAGTGGAGAGAAGCAATAGAAACGTTAATCCTCGGATTAGAGCAAGCCGAAGTTTTTGGGAAATTGTGGATTATTCGACAGGGTACGATTCAGGAATATCAACCCACTCAACCAGAGGAAACATAATTATGAATGAAGATGAACTTTATAAATGGCTGCATTCTCCAGATGATGATGACAGTGAAACTCCTGCAAAATACGAACTTTTGACAGTTCGCTTATTTAAAGAAGCAATTCGAGAAACGGCAGGAAATCAGGGCGATCGCCTTTTAACATCTTTCGCCGAAAATGTCCTACCAAAACTGATTCAGCAGCTAGTTGGAGCCACAGCCAAAGGCGGTCAATTTACAGAAGATATGCGCGCAAAAGGCAACAACGTCGAGCGCAGCAAACACGATCAATCATTTACTTCTCACCTGCTTAACGGCTTATTCCCAACTTACCGAATTCTCAAGAAACTCAAGACAGATACACCTGAAACCAATCCTGTTAAACGCAACTGCGGTGAAACAGAAACAGCTTTGTTCGTAGCATCGTACATCCTGCACGACTTCGATAAGTTTCCAGATTATTGTAAATGGCTGAAAACTAACGATTTAGAGGGAAAATTTGCCAACCGAGACTGGCGAGACAAACCACCTCATAAAGACGAAGCCCCCAATTTTGGACGCGATTATGTTGCTCTCAAAATTCAACAACTTGGATTAGATAGTTTATTAGGCGAAAATTGGCGATCGCACATCGATGATCTCGTCTGGATGAGCAACAACGCCGGAGTCAAACATGATAGCGATCGGGGTCTGGAAATTCGCGGATTGCAGCCTAAACTCGATGGTAGAATCCGAGGAACTATAGCCAATTTAGTCAGACTCTCAGACTTATTCGCCTCAGTTATCAAACATCCCAGCGATGCAGAAGCTAACGGTTTATCTGAAGTTTTGACTTCCCTCAGCAACGGGCAACTTAAATTTAGCTATCACTCGCTCTCAGACAATCGCGGAGTATTGACAAATATCATTAACAATGCTCTGATGGATGCTCATCCCAGCGAGTTTTATACGCCACTGCTGTATTTGCCAGATGGTGCAGTTTATCTCGCTAAAACCGATGCACCGGCCATCGAAACTGCTGAAATTTCTAACCAAGTTATCGCAAAAATTCGCAAGCTTTGTGCCGAGAGATTGAAGCTCAAAACAATAGGATTTAGTCGAGACGGAAAAGGCTTTAAATTTGGTGAATTTTACTGGCTGTTTTTTGATATAATCGAACTCATGGGAGTTAGCATCGAAGCAGCTTGCAAACTCATTACCAGCACCAAAGCATCCTCTGCAAAAAAGCGCAGCGACAGCTTGCTAAGTTTCCAAAAAGATGGAGATTTGCCCGGTGAATTAACTCTTGAATTTCCAGAAGACTATCGGATTGATAGGCTAGCAGAATTTGGCGATATCCTGTGTCGGGGCATTTGGAATAAATGGCAGGAACGCTTGAGTGATTCTCAAAAAGAATTGCCCAAAGCTAAACGGCAAAGCCCGCCGGAATTAGATTTGACTCAAAAACTTGCGGAACATTTAGGTTTAGCCGACCAAATACCCGCTTTAAAAGCAATCCAATCTCTCAAAAAAACAGGCGGCGTTCCTCTGGATTGGTATTACTTAGCTGCACAGTATTTTGAACGAAAGAAAGGATTAGATGAAACTCAAGTGCGCGCCGTCTTAACCGATATGGTTGAATGTGCAGTCACTCTCATCAAACCCATCGCCGAAAAGTTTGAAATTCCCGACGGCTGGAACGATTTGCGGACTTATGTCAGCCGCATTGTTTCCTTGCCTACGGGGGCAGTTGTCAAACCAGAAACCGATCCGTTTTTACTAGAATTGGCGCGCTACAGTGCAGCCAAGATCACAGGGAGAGGACGCGAAAATGTTTGTGCGATGTCGAGTTCGGCTTACACTGTGACAGAACAAATGGAGGCGGCGACTTTATTTACTCCCCAAGTTTACAGCAACCGCCAAATTTTGTTTAACGCGCAAGCTGCCAAGCGTCAGATTTGCTCAATTTGGTCGATCGAGATTATGTTGAGACAAATTTTGATGAATCAAACCAATGCCACGGGAGGAGATTTTGAAGGGCGCAAATATCGGTATCTCTATCTTTACCCAGCTTACTTCTTTACTCCCGAAACCAACAAGTTTCTTCAGAAAGCTTACAGTTGGATTGCCAGAACGCGATTTGATGCTGATATCCGCAAGCATTTGATTACTGAGAAACAAATTGCTAATTTTACCCTTGACAATTATCAACAGGTTGATTCATTATTGATTCAGGAGAATTTGCAAGCCGAAGACGATCGCACTTTCAAGATCAGCTATCCAGACAATCAACCGCTGACCTTTTTCTTCCTAGCATTGCCACCAGGAAAAGATGCCACAGATACCGAATCTTGGGTAATGCCGGCTTGGTTAGCCTTTGCTTTACCGCTAATTCTCGATGTCAAAACAGTTGCATCCGAGTCGCCAGTACCGCCCTTTATTAGCGGTGCAGATTTTGAAAAAACCGTTGTGATTGATGGCGAACATCAAGCAATTCGTTCTCTGATTAAGCAAGATGAATATCGCTTAGACGGCATTTTGTCTCCGCCATCAAATCCGCCTAAATTTTCACCGCTAAATGCTCTAAGTGCTGCTTACTGCATTCACTTAGAAGTTAACCGCAAAAAAGATGGCAATCCCGACTGGGGGAAATTGTCAGATTTAGCACGCGATTTAGAAACCAGTCCTCTTTATGTCTTTCACTACCTGAATAAATGGCTGCGAAAACAAGACAAACTTGAGTCCGTACCCATTGCCAAAATCCGCCTGTACCTAAATTTTTACTACTACTTTGAACCCGAGGGAAAAACTGTGAATCAAATGCGAGAATTGACCGAACTGTACCGCCGCTTTTATCGGGCAAAAAGTCAATATGCGAAAGCTAATGCTGTGCTGAAACCTATTGACGAAGCTGCTGATGTTATTCTGAAATTTGATAAAGCTTTAGCCAACAATACTGAATCTTTAACAGATATTGTGGGGGGACGTTTATCAAAGCTGATGAATAACGTGCGGCGGCGGGCGGCGGAAGGAAAACCGACACTTGCTTTTGTTGATGGGAAGTGGAAACCTGCTTTGAATTCTGAGGAAGAACGGCAAGCAATTTATGATTTTGCTAAGTATTTTGTGGAGGTGATTTTTAATGGAAGTTTGAAGGGCGATCGCGCGCGTTTAGCAGGCACTCAACTCAACTTAATCCGGGATACTTGCGATTACCTTTATCGCTTAGAAGATGACAAAGAACGCAAGGAACGCAAGCAGGAAGAACCTGATGAAGTTCCCGAAACAGAAACAGAATCCGCCTAAATAGTCCCCATTTTTGCAATCAAATTGTACTGGAGAAACAACCATGAAATTTCTGAAAACCCTTGATTCTAAGTTTTTTCACGATGAAATTCCCGCAAAACCGATGGGAAAATACGCTCATTTTATCACCGTTCGCGTCACCGAATCTTATCCGCTGTTTCAGACAGACGGCGAATTGAATAAAGCCAGAGTAAGTGCTGGAATTGAAGACAAAACGCAGATCAGCCGTTTAGCAATGTTTAAGCGGAAACAGTCTACGCCCGAACGTTTAACAGGACGGGAGTTGCTGCGAAATTACAAAATTGGCGACTGGGAAAAGTGCGACTACAACGTCGATTTTAGCAAAACTACTCCTGATTGTATTTTGTACGGTTTTGCGATCGGCGATTCGGGTTCTGAGAAATCTAAAGTAGTCGTAGACACCGCTTATTCAATTACTCCCTTCGACGATTCTCATCTTAATTTTACCCTCAATGCACCGTTTGAGAGTGGAACAATGAGCCGCCAGGGAGAAGTTACCAGCCGCATTAACAGCCAAGACCACATTTTACCTCAAGTCTTTTTTCCCAGCATTGTAACGCTAAAAGATCCCACAGAAACAGGTTTTCTCTACGTTTTCAACAACATTCTCCGAACGCGGCACTACGGGGCGCAAACTACCCGCACAGGTCGAGTTCGCAATGAATTAATCGGGGTAATTTTTGCTGATGGCGAGATTGTTAGCAATCTGCGGTGGACGCAAAAAATCTATGACTTGATGAGTGCTGCGGGCAAAATTAATCCCCCAGATCCTCTCAATGAAGATGATGTTTTGACTCATGCGAATCGAGCAATTTCTGAACTAATGGATGGAGAGTGTATCTCACACCGTGATTTTCTCGGTGAATCTTTTAATCGCCTTTTGGCAGAGGTTAAATCGATTTCCAGCGATGAAACTCAATTACAAGCAATGCTGACTCAAGCTAATACCGAATCAACAGCTTATGCTCAGAAACATATCTTAAAAAGTTCTGAAAAAGGCAAGAAAGGTAAGAAAGCAGTTGCACCGACGGAGTAACAACAATGGCTTTTATTTACCGCTGTCAAATCGAGTTGCACGATAGCCTTTATTTTGCAACTCGCGAGATAGGGAGACTTTACGAAACAGAGCCGGTAATTCACAATTACGCGCTTTGTTACGCCCTCGGTTTGGTGGATAGCGAAATCTATTCCACCACCGTTTCTGAAGAACATTCCTATCGCTATTTCTGTCCCGAACAAGTTCCTAAATACGAGCCGCATTTAACGGCGCTCAACCAACAGGGGATTTATGTTACTCCGGGGCGATCTATTTCTCACTCCTCTACCCTCAACACTTGGAAATATGCCAACAACAACTATCACGTTGAGATGGAGAAAACTCAGAAAAATATCCCTAGTTTTGGCAGAACAAAAGAAATCGCGCCGGAAAGCAAATTTGAGTTTTTCATAATCTCAGAGAAGTCTCTGAAACTGGCAAAGTGGATACGGTTGGGAAAGTGGATGAGCAAAGCAGCAGTCGAAATCGTAGAACAGAAGGAAGTGAAGCGATCGACTTCTGAAGCTAACTTAAATTTTCCCTATCTGCTCAACCCTTTAGACGTGATGTTTTCCCATCAAGTGATTAGCTACGATGTGGTTAATATGCCTCCGGTTAGCCTCATCCAAAATGTCAAAATGCTAGGGCGATATTACGAGTTTGAGCCACTCAAAATTCCCGCTTGTATGGAATACCGCTTTCGGGCAGATTAATAGGAGGCAGAGCCTCTAGAAATGCGTTCCCAGGTAGAACCTGGGAACGAGCAATTTACCATAATTCCTGTAGGGGCGGGTTCACCAATATCTGTAATAAAAACGAGAGATTCTGTCAACCCGCCCCGATCTTCAATTATGGTCGATCGTTCCCATATCTTATCATATTATATCCCTTGGCTTGACCGTAATACCCCGACCGGGGCGGGTTTTTGAGATTGCCAATTATTGGCAGATATTGTTGGTAAACCCGCCCCTACAATATTATCGGTAATCGATCGCAAATCATATCATTTCCTGGTGGTCTGCAATGCTTTCAACAATCACCAACCATTAACCAAATATGCCACACAGCCTAGTCCTCAACATCCTGCCCCTGGCCCCAATTCCCCCCGGATACCTCACCGGAAGACACCTGCACGCCCTCTTCCTCACCCTCGTGAGCTCCGTTGACAAAAAACTCGGCGATCGCCTCCACGATGCCACCGCCCAAAAATCCTTCACTCTCAGCCCTTTGCAAACTAAAAAATGCCCTTTCAAAAAACACCATTTCCTCCAATGGGAACACACAGAACCGATTCCAGAACACACCCTCTGTTGGTGGCGAATTACTCTGCTTGATGACACTTTATTCGGCAAATTAACTAATCTTTGGCTGAATCTCAATCCCTCGAAGCCGTGGCATTTGGGGCCAGCCGATTTGATGATTACCAAGATTCTCGGAACGCCCCAAGTAGATCAGCCTTGGGCTAATGCTTGCGATTACTCTCAATTGTACGATCGCGCTTCTGAAACCAATCGTTTAATTGCCTTCAGCTTTGCGACTCCTACAACTTTTCGACAGGGAAAATTTGATTCCGTGATTCCTACTAGAGACTGCGTTTTTAATAGTCTCCTCAGTCGGTGGAATAAGTACAGCCCGATCGCAATTCCCGATCTTTCCTTCGATGCACTTTTTTCGAGCTTTGTCAATATCCGAAGTGAAAAATTGACAAACTATCAAAGCGATTTTGTTGGCATGGTTGGAGAGGTTAGTTATCGGATTTTGGGAGATGTCGAGCCCTTAGTGATTAAGCAAATTAATGCTTTGGCTGATTTTGCTGTTTACTGCGGGGTGGGGAGGAAAACTCCGATGGGGATGGGAATGACTAGGCGAATAGTTGTTAAAAAAGTTCTTGATAACTGAACGTAAAACCCATAGTCCGCCAGGGGTTGAAACCCCTGCCTAATAGCTAAAGTCCTCTGAAGAGGACTGCAACTATGAATGATTAAATTACTTCTTCAGTCGGTTTCAACCTTTGCGCTTACTGTTACCAATAAGCTCAAAATATCATCAATGATTAAATTACTTCTTCAGTCGGTTTCAACCGACTTTAGCTATGAGACAGGGGTTTCAACCCCTGGCGGACTGGCGGATCACTAATTCCTCAAATAACTGGTTCCTAGGCTCTGCCTGGGAACCGATATCCAGAGGCTCTGCCTCGCTTGCTCAGGGAGGAAAATTGGAGGCAGAGCCTCCGGATCTGTGTTCCCAGGCTCTGCCTGGGAACGAGTAGACTCTTGTGGAACAGGCATCTTGCCTGTTGCTAATTCCCAATTACCAATCTCTTACAAACCATCAAAAAAATGAACGATTCTGATTACATTTCGATCGCAACTCTCAACCAGTATTCTTACTGTCCTCATCGCTGTTGGCGAATGTCTTGTGCTGGAGAATTTACAGATAATCAGTATACCATAGAAGGGACAAGTTTGCACGATCGCGTTCACACGATGGGCGAGATTAATCGGGATGAAACTTGGCAGGTGCGGGCGATTTGGCTGAAATCCGAGCGCTACAAACTGATTGGTAAATCGGATTTGATTGAGTCGGCTGAGGGTGAGATTTACCCCGTGGAATACAAGCGGGGACGGAAGGGGGAATGGGATAATGATGAGTTGCAGGTTTGCGCTCAAGCGCTTTGTTTAGAGGAGATGACGGGGAAAACTATTGCGACTGGATATGTGTATTACGCGCAATCGCATCAGCGGCAATTAGTAGAGATTTCTGAGCAATTGAGACAGGATGCGATCGCCACCATCACCGCTATCCAATTTTTGCTGCAAACAGGCACAATGCCTAGACCTAATTATACCAAACGCTGTCAAGGTTGCAGCCTTTATCAGCAATGTTTGCCGCAAGCTGCTGATAAAGTCCTGCGCTATCAAGAAGCTAATTAATCCAAACTACAAATTTAGGAGTCAATCATGGGGACACTGTATATCAATCAAGATGATGTGTTTATTGGGAAAACAGATGAACGCCTCAATGTCAAGGCAAAAAATCAAATCTTACAGGATGTGCCTTTGATTCATTTAGATGGAGTGGTGATTTTGGGACGGGCGACTATTTCTCCGGCGGCGATCGCAGAATTGCTACAACGGAAAATTCCTCTGACTTTTATCACCGATACTGGTCACTATTTGGGTAAGCTAGAACCGGAATTAAGTAAAAACATTTTCGTTCGCAATGCTCAGTGGAAAGCGGCGGGGGAAACTTCCCAAGCTATTCATGTTGTCCGGGGTTTTATTCGCGGAAAATTGAAGAATTATCGCAGCAGTTTATCTCAAACTCAGCGGGAACATTCCGAACTAAATTTAGCATCGGCAATTATGCAGATTTCCAATGCGATCGCCAAACTTGACAAAACTGACAATATTGACTCTTTGCGCGGGCACGAGGGGGCTGGTAGTGCCGCGTATTTCGGAGTTTTTAACCAATTAATTCGCGCGGAAGGCTTTGTGTTTCAACCGCGACACCGCCCTGCTACCGATCCGGTGAATTCTTTGATGAATTTTGCTTACACGCTGCTGCGTCACGACGTGCAAAGTGCGATTAATATTGTGGGATTTGACCCTTATTTAGGATACCTTCATATGCAGCGCTACGGCCGCGTGGGTTTAGCATTTGATTTGATGGAAGAGTTCCGCCCTTTGGTAGCAGACAGTATCATTTTGAATGCGATTAACCGCCGGATTCTGACGCCGAATGATTTTACTGTGGAACCGCTGAGTAATGTGGTACGACTGTCGGAAACGGGACGTAAAGAGTTTCTGAAGTTGTATGAAAAGAAAAAGCAGTCTGAGTTTAAGCATCCTGTTTTGAAACGCAAGTGTACCTATCAAGAAGCTTTTGAAATTCAAGGGCGGCTGTTGGCGAAATATTTGATGGGCGAGATTGACAAATATCCACCTTTAGTTTTGTACTAGATATGCACATTCTGATTTCTTACGATATTTCGGAAGACAAGCGCCGGACAAAGATTCACAAAATGCTCAAGTCTTACGGGCAGTGGATGCAGTACAGTGTGTTTGAGTGTGCTGATTTGAGCGAGACTCAGTATGCAAAGTTGCGATCGCGCCTGAACAAAGTCATCAAACCCAACGAAGACAGTATTTTGTTTTTCCCGCTGTGCGCTTGCTGTCAGGGTAAAATCGAACGTATTGGTGGGGTAGTGCCTGCCGATCGCACAATATTTTTTGCTTAGTTTCCGTGAGTCGGTAGGTGTTAAAATAGGGGTATCAAATTTTTCGGCTCAAACTCATGTCCTGCAAGAGTTTGATGCCCCCAGTCTGAAAAAACCATTCACGGAAAGTCTGTAAGCTTTACAGGATAAGCTTTTGGAGGGAGTATGGAAAATTGGGTATTGACAAGCCGCAGGCTGGAATGGTACTTTTGTTTTAGATTCACGGAACTGCACCTTGAAAACCAAATACAGCAAGGCTTCTGGAACGGGCGGCCGAAAACAACCTAAAACCCTACCAGGGATTGAAACTCTGTTGGCGGAGATGTGGAAAAATCCACCGTGCTAGTAATGCCGAAAACAACCTAAAACCCTACCAGGGATTGAAACTCTACCAGTGCAACTAATTCCGTTAGTGGCATCTGCCGCCGAAAACAACCTAAAACCCTACCAGGGATTGAAACTGAGCTATTTCTACCCATTGCGGCTGTTGAGCTTGAAGCCGAAAACAACCTAAAACCCTACCAGGGATTGAAACTACATACCCAGTTACGAAATGGTACGGCAGCGGGCAGGCCGAAAACAACCTAAAACCCTACCAGGGATTGAAACTCCTCCTATTAGTCTTAGTTAAAAGTTATGCAGGTTGCCGAAAACAACCTAAAACCCTACCAGGGATTGAAACTGCGTGTTTGGCAAAACCCCATCCCACAACCTCCAGCCGAAAACAACCTAAAACCCTACCAGGGATTGAAACGTAGGTCTTTTCATTGACACCGTTGAGTTTGGCGAGCCGAAAACAACCTAAAACCCTACCAGGGATTGAAACATCAAGGCGGCAGTGTCTTGTGGCAACAACCTAATGCCGAAAACAACCTAAAACCCTACCAGGGATTGAAACGTTGAATAAGGATCTGGTGCAATAGCATTAAATTTTCTCGCCGAAAACAACCTAAAACCCTACCAGGGATTGAAACAACTACAACTGGAGTTCGTAGAATGTACGCACTAGCCGAAAACAACCTAAAACCCTACCAGGGATTGAAACCAGTGATTTGCAAGTAGTAATGCAGTGTCGCCGCCGCCGAAAACAACCTAAAACCCTACCAGGGATTGAAACCGGACTTGATTTGCTCAAGTAAAGCTGTACGCTGGCCGAAAACAACCTAAAACCCTACCAGGGATTGAAACAAATAAAATCGGTTGACAGCCCGGAAAGACGGGCAAAAGCCGAAAACAACCTAAAACCCTACCAGGGATTGAAACCTCCGAGGTATCGCTTTTTCGGTAGCGGAAATCCCTAAAGCCGAAAACAACCTAAAACCCTACCAGGGATTGAAACTAATTAACTCCCCGACTGGCGTGTTGAGTGTTTTCGGCCGAAAACAACCTAAAACCCTACCAGGGATTGAAACTTTGATTAACGACTGGGTAGCGGCTTGACCCGAAGGCCGAAAACAACCTAAAACCCTACCAGGGATTGAAACTTTGGTTGGGAATTTTAAGCTTTCCATTTGTGTTGCCGAAAACAACCTAAAACCCTACCAGGGATTGAAACTTTGGCTAGACCTAATTTCTCTTCTTTAATAATCGCGCCGAAAACAACCTAAAACCCTACCAGGGATTGAAACCCACGGCTTTTCCCCGCCGCCCTGAAGCTTCCAGCCGAAAACAACCTAAAACCCTACCAGGGATTGAAACACATTGAGTGCAGAAGCGATCGCCCAAACAGTCGGGCCGAAAACAACCTAAAACCCTACCAGGGATTGAAACAATCCTATGAAATTGCCCTCGATGGCAAGCGCTACTTAGGCCGAAAACAACCTAAAACCCTACCAGGGATTGAAACCAATCTCTTGACTGTTGGTTTGCGGAACTTTGCAGCCGAAAACAACCTAAAACCCTACCAGGGATTGAAACATCACCGAGACGGCAAGCTAAAGGGCAAGTGGCGCAAGGCCGAAAACAACCTAAAACCCTACCAGGGATTGAAACAGCGCTCATTATGATGTGAATGTCGTAGACCGTTGGAGCCGAAAACAACCTAAAACCCTACCAGGGATTGAAACGAGCCAAAAACTACGGACAGATTAATCCGCAATTTTGCCGAAAACAACCTAAAACCCTACCAGGGATTGAAACAATGTCACTACAACTCCGACTTTTTGGTGGCGGTAGCCGAAAACAACCTAAAACCCTACCAGGGATTGAAACTACAGCAAGTCAGCAGTTGCTCGGATGCTGAATAGCCGAAAACAACCTAAAACCCTACCAGGGATTGAAACTCTGAGTCTAGCATGGTCAGCGGTCTGCATTGTGCTGCCGAAAACAACCTAAAACCCTACCAGGGATTGAAACTAGCTTCACCAATCCCCGTCGCTTCCAAAATTCGATCGCGCCGAAAACAACCTAAAACCCTACCAGGGATTGAAACCCAAATATTGCTTCCCGACCAACTATTGCGATCGCAAGCCGAAAACAACCTAAAACCCTACCAGGGATTGAAACTAAAAAGTCGGTCGGTATCATACCGTTGAAATCGAGCCGAAAACAACCTAAAACCCTACCAGGGATTGAAACACCGCACCCGCTACCGCACTGATGCCACTTGTCACGCCGAAAACAACCTAAAACCCTACCAGGGATTGAAACCAAGCATTCATCACCCACTATCTAGGCAGTGAGTTGGGCCGAAAACAACCTAAAACCCTACCAGGGATTGAAACGCTCTGTTGGCTTAGTCAGCTCCGGCTTTGGTTTTGCTGCCGAAAACAACCTAAAACCCTACCAGGGATTGAAACTGGGTAGATAAGATGGCTGTGGTGCATCTACAAGCCGAAAACAACCTAAAACCCTACCAGGGATTGAAACAATATGGCTAACACAAAAACAGGAGTGCAAAAAGCCGAAAACAACCTAAAACCCTACCAGGGATTGAAACCGAGCTAGAATCCCCTAGAGGCAAGGAATGGCTGGGCCGAAAACAACCTAAAACCCTACCAGGGATTGAAACATTTTGATGCGACCCCCCCAGACGGCGCAGGAAGCCGAAAACAACCTAAAACCCTACCAGGGATTGAAACACGCAAAATACAGATGGTGCAATTAGTGGCAGTTTTGCCGAAAACAACCTAAAACCCTACCAGGGATTGAAACTGATGTTGCCGCAACCGATTACGGTAGCAAAGCAACGCGCCGAAAACAACCTAAAACCCTACCAGGGATTGAAACAAATTGTTTTCCGGCAAAAGGCTCGAACTTGAGGGCCGAAAACAACCTAAAACCCTACCAGGGATTGAAACTAATCAAACAACCGATAAGAACCCACGAATTACTACCGCCGAAAACAACCTAAAACCCTACCAGGGATTGAAACTAAGTAGCGTGTACTCATTGTCCTTAGCTCCCGGTGAAGCCGAAAACAACCTAAAACCCTACCAGGGATTGAAACAGTAGTAATTAGCTTACACTTATTACCTTCATGCCGAAAACAACCTAAAACCCTACCAGGGATTGAAACTATAAAGAAGAGATATGGGATAGTTGGGGATATTCGCCGAAAACAACCTAAAACCCTACCAGGGATTGAAACGGCGTGAGCGACAATTTCTTCTGCGGGTGCCGGTTCGGCCGAAGCCGAAAACAACCTAAAACCCTACCAGGGATTGAAACAAAGCAATTATTTTAGCTACGAAGAAGATCCAGAGCCGAAAACAACCTAAAACCCTACCAGGGATTGAAACCTCATACCCCTCAATGAAAGATGAAGAAATTCTGCCGAAAACAACCTAAAACCCTACCAGGGATTGAAACGTGCAAACTCTCGCCACTGACAGCATGATCGTATCGCCGAAAACAACCTAAAACCCTACCAGGGATTGAAACCCGGCCTCGTGATTCTAGATTACCTGCAACTACTCGCCGAAAACAACCTAAAACCCTACCAGGGATTGAAACTATTTTTATTATATTCCTTCTTCTTATGTAGCTCAGCCGAAAACAACCTAAAACCCTACCAGGGATTGAAACACATTCCCACCTTTCCCAAACCCACCACCAAGGAGGCAAAGCCGAAAACAACCTAAAACCCTACCAGGGATTGAAACTTTTCCATTCCTTGTAACTATACTCTCATTAAGGCCGAAAACAACCTAAAACCCTACCAGGGATTGAAACCTTTTTTGCCTCTAATGAGCAAGAATTTTTCATCTTGCGCCGAAAACAACCTAAAACCCTACCAGGGATTGAAACTGGTTGACAGTTTGTCAATCACATTGTAATCTTATGAGCCGAAAACAACCTAAAACCCTACCAGGGATTGAAACTCAGGTCGGCAAGCTCCGATCGCAACTGGGTAATTTCCTCCTCAGCCGAAAACAACCTAAAACCCTACCAGGGATTGAAACGACATTCGCAAGAAAATTTAGCTATCGTAGTGTACGAAGCCGAAAACAACCTAAAACCCTACCAGGGATTGAAACGGAGCTGATTTGGGAACCTGAAGACGAGGGTGGAGCCGAAAACAACCTAAAACCCTACCAGGGATTGAAACCCATCAGTTTGCCCCCGTCAGCTTGGCTTTAATCGCGTCAAGCCGAAAACAACCTAAAACCCTACCAGGGATTGAAACAAATGAAGAGCCTTATCGTCGTGTTAGCTTTACGCCGAAAACAACCTAAAACCCTACCAGGGATTGAAACCTCCCGATATCGACGACTTGAAACCCGAAACCGAGCCGAAAACAACCTAAAACCCTACCAGGGATTGAAACCTGGAACTCGACATCGAAAGTGCAGAGACTCAAGCCGAAAACAACCTAAAACCCTACCAGGGATTGAAACACTTTACTAGGGAGAAAGTTAGTATATGGGTAAGCCGAAAACAACCTAAAACCCTACCAGGGATTGAAACCTGATGCCAAGGAACGATAGACGCGAAAATTAGTTTTGCCGAAAACAACCTAAAACCCTACCAGGGATTGAAACTTGGCTTACGGGATACCGGGTGCTGGCAAAACTACTTTTAGCCGAAAACAACCTAAAACCCTACCAGGGATTGAAACCTGATAGTTGGCGGTTCTGTGGCCGGTTTTGTTAGGCCGAAAACAACCTAAAACCCTACCAGGGATTGAAACTGTAAACCTGAGATTGAATACCCTTTAATCCAAGGTAGGCCGAAAACAACCTAAAACCCTACCAGGGATTGAAACTCCGTCTATCTATATGGTCTTTTAGATCTTCAATCAGCCGAAAACAACCTAAAACCCTACCAGGGATTGAAACTTCGATGATGAGATAGACACCCATAAATAAAGGGCCGAAAACAACCTAAAACCCTACCAGGGATTGAAACGTGGTGTATTGGCTGCTTTCCTTGCGTAACAATTATCGCGCCGAAAACAACCTAAAACCCTACCAGGGATTGAAACATTAGGAATTGTATCGCCACATAAAAAGCCTTCATGCCGAAAACAACCTAAAACCCTACCAGGGATTGAAACAACTATTGCTAAAACGTTATTTGAAAAAGCTACTAAGCCGAAAACAACCTAAAACCCTACCAGGGATTGAAACTCCAAGTTTGCTTCAATCCATTGAGCGGTTTCGAGGCCGAAAACAACCTAAAACCCTACCAGGGATTGAAACCACCTTGCCAGTCGGGTGGGATTCTTGCCGGGATTATGCCGAAAACAACCTAAAACCCTACCAGGGATTGAAACAATACAACTTCTTAGTGTCTGAAACATCCTTTCTTTGCCGAAAACAACCTAAAACCCTACCAGGGATTGAAACACTGGCAAAAATCTCGACATGGAAAGCCTCGTATCGCCGAAAACAACCTAAAACCCTACCAGGGATTGAAACAATTGGTGACACTTACTACGTGGTTGATGTTATTGCGCCGAAAACAACCTAAAACCCTACCAGGGATTGAAACCAAACCAATGGAACAGAGAAGCTAAAGCTAGCAACGAGCGAGCCGAAAACAACCTAAAACCCTACCAGGGATTGAAACTGATGGGTTTATTGCTCCAACGCAATCTAGCTAGTCTGCCGAAAACAACCTAAAACCCTACCAGGGATTGAAACTTTGATGTATTCGGAAAGCTTGCACATTCCCAGCGCCGAAAACAACCTAAAACCCTACCAGGGATTGAAACTGAGGCAAATTCTCCCTCTAACTTTTGCTGAAGAAGAGCCGAAAACAACCTAAAACCCTACCAGGGATTGAAACTTAATTTCGTACTCGGACACCCACTCTTCAATATCGCCGAAAACAACCTAAAACCCTACCAGGGATTGAAACACAGACTCAATAGGTTTCCTAATTGCAAAAAGTTCTAACGCCGAAAACAACCTAAAACCCTACCAGGGATTGAAACCCCACAGAAAAACCAGAGCCGGAACAAAAATCGGGCCGAAAACAACCTAAAACCCTACCAGGGATTGAAACGGATTCCCGATAGTTTTCTCGCTAATTGTGATAGGGCCGAAAACAACCTAAAACCCTACCAGGGATTGAAACCCGCAAATTAACATCAACTTGGGCAAAAATGCCTCACGCCGAAAACAACCTAAAACCCTACCAGGGATTGAAACGGATTTTTCTTTTTTCTGCTTCAGTGTCTACCAGTAGCGCCGAAAACAACCTAAAACCCTACCAGGGATTGAAACCAACAGAAACAGCTTGACCAAGCTCGCAGCGCTGCCGAGCCGAAAACAACCTAAAACCCTACCAGGGATTGAAACCTCACACGGGTTAGGTGTGCGATGACGATTGGCGGGGTCGCCGAAAACAACCTAAAACCCTACCAGGGATTGAAACTTGGTTTTCCTACACCACCAAACACAAACGGTGAGCCGAAAACAACCTAAAACCCTACCAGGGATTGAAACACATATAATCGTAGGTAACGGGTAGGTAACTTATGCCGAAAACAACCTAAAACCCTACCAGGGATTGAAACATCATCGGTAAGCTGACAGTCGTATGCCAATTGCTTCAAGCAATCAATGCGCCGAAAACAACCTAAAACCCTACCAGGGATTGAAACTAGGCGATCGTGACGCTCTTGATCCGGCTCGTAAGCCGAAAACAACCTAAAACCCTACCAGGGATTGAAACGAAACTCGCAACGATTTGAATTTTAAGCAATTGGCCGAAAACAACCTAAAACCCTACCAGGGATTGAAACAAAAGTGTCTCTATCCCTCGAAAAGCTTCGTTTAGCCGAAAACAACCTAAAACCCTACCAGGGATTGAAACTTTGTGGCCAGCGATCGCGGCTACCTGTGGAATTGTGCCGAAAACAACCTAAAACCCTACCAGGGATTGAAACTTCGGGACTGCTGGCGGAAATTTTGGAAGAGACTGGCCGAAAACAACCTAAAACCCTACCAGGGATTGAAACCTCAAACCACATCGAACCCTGATCAGTTTTGGATTAATGCCGAAAACAACCTAAAACCCTACCAGGGATTGAAACTAGAAGCAAAAGCTTTTAAAAACTTTGCCATCCATTTTGGCCGAAAACAACCTAAAACCCTACCAGGGATTGAAACGAGTTGGCTGTTGTCTACGGCAGAAGTCGAGCAACTTATCAAAACGCCGAAAACAACCTAAAACCCTACCAGAAATTGAAACTTGATACACATATCTTTGTGGTGGTGAGTAGCTGCCGAAAACAACCTAAAACCCTACCAGGGATTGAAACGATAAAGATTTAAGCCTTCATCAAAAATTGCGTCATGCCGAAAACAACCTAAAACCCTACCAGGGATTGAAACTTACATTGCAGGTTAAAACTGTTTACGCTCCAGAGCCGCCGAAAACAACCTAAAACCCTACCAGGGATTGAAACTTGTGAGTCAGACCCTCCCATTTTTCCGGCGGCACCGACAGGCCGAAAACAACCTAAAACCCTACCAGGGATTGAAACGAATCTAAATGCGTTCACTTTGCAATCCTCCGAAACGCCGAAAACAACCTAAAACCCTACCAGGGATTGAAACAGAATATTGCAAGCTGTGGTAGGCGTAAAGCTTCGCCGAAAACAACCTAAAACCCTACCAGGGATTGAAACTCAGCAACCGCTTTAACGATTGGATTATTGTCAACATGCCGAAAACAACCTAAAACCCTACCAGGGATTGAAACTACCTTACACGCGAAATCGAGCAAGCGCTAATTGCCGAAAACAACCTAAAACCCTACCAGGGATTGAAACCTTGTTGATGATGTTCCCATTCTTTTTTTATTGCGCCGAAAACAACCTAAAACCCTACCAGGGATTGAAACGAGTGCTTCTCGCAAGATTTGGTAGCTCAAGCTGTGCCGAAAACAACCTAAAACCCTACCAGGGATTGAAACGTCGCCATTATCCGCGCCAACAACGAAGCCAGCGTCAAAGCCGAAAACAACCTAAAACCCTACCAGGGATTGAAACATCGCACGACGATATTTTCATCATTGTTGCTGTTGAGCCGAAAACAACCTAAAACCCTACCAGGGATTGAAACGCACGTCAGTAAGCGGACTCCCTAACGCTTCGCTTATGCCGAAAACAACCTAAAACCCTACCAGGGATTGAAACTGGAAAAAGGCATTAGGTTGTGATTATGATCCAAGCCGAAAACAACCTAAAACCCTACCAGGGATTGAAACTTGCAGGTTTCTGAATCCGTAGTAATTATTTAATGCCGAAAACAACCTAAAACCCTACCAGGGATTGAAACTGCGAACTCTCAGGGCTGCTACTGCCACAGACGAAGGCCGAAAACAACCTAAAACCCTACCAGGGATTGAAACAGAAGAAAATAATGTACAGAAAGTTCTTTGCAGGATAGCCGAAAACAACCTAAAACCCTACCAGGGATTGAAACGCAACTCAGTTACTGGCGGCCATGCTTGCATCGGGAGCCGAAAACAACCTAAAACCCTACCAGGGATTGAAACTCAAGCTTCCGTTTTGATGGTTTTCTTTTTAAGAGCCGAAAACAACCTAAAACCCTACCAGGGATTGAAACCACAGCTACGGGAACTTGCTTTGATAAGTCAACAGCCGAAAACAACCTAAAACCCTACCAGGGATTGAAACCAGTATCTGCAGGTAATATCGCCCGCCAGTTGGCGGACGAGGGAGGCCGAAAACAACCTAAAACCCTACCAGGGATTGAAACTGGTACGCACCACAGCCAACGGTGAAGAGCAAGGCTCGCCGAAAACAACCTAAAACCCTACCAGGGATTGAAACTTTCGGTAATTCCCGGTGAATAACAAACTCCGGGGCCGAAAACAACCTAAAACCCTACCAGGGATTGAAACTTGAAAAATAAAGCATAGTAAGAATTTAATATAAAGGCCGAAAACAACCTAAAACCCTACCAGGGATTGAAACTAAGGTAGAGTGAACTTATTAAACTGTTTAGCTACTTGCGCCGAAAACAACCTAAAACCCTACCAGGGATTGAAACTAGCTTTAAGCTCATTCAATAAAATAGCAGAATCGGGCAAGCCGAAAACAACCTAAAACCCTACCAGGGATTGAAACCTGAGGCTCTCCATTCCTGGAAACAGCGCATCCTTGAGCCGAAAACAACCTAAAACCCTACCAGGGATTGAAACCGGAAATCGCGCAACATCAAGTTAACCGCAGCATCAAGCCGAAAACAACCTAAAACCCTACCAGGGATTGAAACATCCTACCAGCCCTCCGGGGGCAACCAAGGGTACGCCGAAAACAACCTAAAACCCTACCAGGGATTGAAACTTGTTCGCTCAAGCTCTGACTTCCCCGGAAGATGAAGGCCGAAAACAACCTAAAACCCTACCAGGGATTGAAACTACGGTATCGAAGATGATGCAATCGGCGGCCAACGTTAACGACGCCGAAAACAACCTAAAACCCTACCAGGGATTGAAACGCCAGTAACTTCGGCTGGTTGCCCTATAGCAGTTGTAATCTGCGAGCCGAAAACAACCTAAAACCCTACCAGGGATTGAAACGCCAGTAACTTAGCCAGTCACCTGAAATTAGTTTGCCGAAAACAACCTAAAACCCTACCAGGGATTGAAACTTTGCTACGAAAGTAGCTACGGTAACCGTTACAAGCCGAAAACAACCTAAAACCCTACCAGGGATTGAAACCACCGTGCTGACAACTCCGACGTGACGATCGAAGTCCGCCGAAAACAACCTAAAACCCTACCAGGGATTGAAACAAACAGAGCAAAATTCGATCGATACTCCTGATCAAGCCGAAAACAACCTAAAACCCTACCAGGGATTGAAACCTCGACAACTCTGGCAATACCTGTATAGTGCAAATAGCCGAAAACAACCTAAAACCCTACCAGGGATTGAAACTAAAGACCCGAATGCCAGACTATGCTTGTGTTTCGGCCGAAAACAACCTAAAACCCTACCAGGGATTGAAACCACCGGGTTTACCCCACCATTTATACTCATCCATCGCCGAAAACAACCTAAAACCCTACCAGGGATTGAAACTGATATTAACATCAATGCTGATCATGCTCATCGTATAGGTAGCCGAAAACAACCTAAAACCCTACCAGGGATTGAAACCATTTTATGCCTGTGCATTAAGAGCAGTTTTAAGCCGAAAACAACCTAAAACCCTACCAGGGATTGAAACCGCTAAAAGCAGCTTCATCAAATAAAAAATCAATTATGCCGAAAACAACCTAAAACCCTACCAGGGATTGAAACAAGTTCTTTGAATTCGGAGAACTTCTTGACCGTAGCGCCGAAAACAACCTAAAACCCTACCAGGGATTGAAACAAGAAAGCGACGAACATTATCGCACTTGCAACACTGAGCCGAAAACAACCTAAAACCCTACCAGGGATTGAAACGTATAGAAGCGCTTGAGACTCAAGTGAGGGAGATGCGCGCCGAAAACAACCTAAAACCCTACCAGGGATTGAAACTCTTTCTACTATTTCTCTAGCAGCCATGCCTTTTTGCCGAAAACAACCTAAAACCCTACCAGGGATTGAAACGTGTTTACTCAAGCCCACCTCTCACCAGCAAGGCGCTTGCCGAAAACAACCTAAAACCCTACCAGGGATTGAAACTTGCACTCTGCCTAGAGCCAAACAAGAAGGGATAGCCGAAAACAACCTAAAACCCTACCAGGGATTGAAACTAAGCCAAGATTGGTGGATGACCCACAGTTTATTTTTAGCCGAAAACAACCTAAAACCCTACCAGGGATTGAAACTCATCAAGATTGACCTCAAACTTGCTTTGTTATCTCTAGCCGAAAACAACCTAAAACCCTACCAGGGATTGAAACAAAAAGTTTGCCAATAGTGCCGAAACTTTTGGCTATGGTGCGCCGAAAACAACCTAAAACCCTACCAGGGATTGAAACGGGTAACTTCCATTGTTCGGAGCCAACCCATTACGCCGAAAACAACCTAAAACCCTACCAGGGATTGAAACATGTCAAGGGGTTTGAAAAAATAAATGACAAAATCTAGCCGAAAACAACCTAAAACCCTACCAGGGATTGAAACAACTTGCCAGGGGGAAATTCAAAAATGATTACTTCCACGCCGAAAACAACCTAAAACCCTACCAGGGATTGAAACGTGGTGAGTATCACAGAGTTTTTTGCTAAAGAAGCCTCGAGCCGAAAACAACCTAAAACCCTACCAGGGATTGAAACATGGAGCAGGAGGCTGAAAATTGTGGATTAAATGCCGAAAACAACCTAAAACCCTACCAGGGATTGAAACTAATTAAATTGCCTTGCATGACACCAATTTTATTTTCGCCGAAAACAACCTAAAACCCTACCAGGGATTGAAACATGTAGGGGAGGGTGGAATGGAAAACGGGGAAAATTCAGCCGAAAACAACCTAAAACCCTACCAGGGATTGAAACAACTTCGGGGCTTTCTGGGATTTAATTCTTAATGCCGAAAACAACCTAAAACCCTACCAGGGATTGAAACGTTTTTTTGTCGTCTATCAGGACTTTCATAAATCTAGTCGCCGAAAACAACCTAAAACCCTACCAGGGATTGAAACGTTCGCCGTGTTTCAAATGTTGCCAAACAGATGTATCGGCCGAAAACAACCTAAAACCCTACCAGGGATTGAAACTTCGTAAAGTCGGACAGGTCGTTTTCGCCTGCTAAGGCCGAAAACAACCTAAAACCCTACCAGGGATTGAAACTTTCGGAAGTATTCAGCAGTATTCAGCAGAGGAGGAGACAGGAGGAAAGAGGGTATTCTTCTCCTGACTCCTGACTCCTGACTCCTGACTCCTTCTTCGCCGGAAACAAGTTTACTTCCAACACTCACAGCAGAGGTGGTGCTCATCGCTAATCTCACATTTGATAAAAGTGCTCCGATTCAGGAATTGATTCAAACAACACGGTGTAGACTATTATATTTACCGCCATACTCTCCAGAGTTTAACAAAATTGAACAAAGAAGAGTCTTGGCTAAAAAGTCAAATTCGTAAACAGCTTGATGAGTTTGATTGCTTACATTTTGGCGACCCTTGGATGTCTTGCGCCTGGGAGCATAACACCGGCCGTTGCTAAATGTAATTTCCCAGATTCTTCAGTTGACAAAACCTCAAAATTATGACCACTCAAACAACTTCTCCACTCCTACTCAGTCCCTTCAAAATCGGAGATTTATCCTTAAAAAACCGGGTACTCATGGCACCCATGACGAGAGCCAGAGCCGGTGAAGCGCGGATGCCCAACGCCTTGATGGCAGAGTATTACACTCAGCGAGCCTCCGCTGGTTTAATCATTACAGAAGCCACAGTGGTTTCTACTCAAGCTAATGGTTGGCTCAATACCCCCGGTATTTATTCAGACGAGCAAGGCGAAGCTTGGAAACAAGTTGTGACTGCGGTTCAGGCCCGCGAAACGCCGATTTTCATGCAGCTTTGGCACTGCGGACGAGCTTCCCACAGCAGTTTTCATCAAAACAATCAATTGCCAGTTGCAGCATCTGCCATCAAAATCAACGGAGAAGGCATTCATACCCCTCTAGGCAAACAACCCTACGAAACTCCCCGTGCTCTAGAAACCGATGAAATCTCCCTGGTTGTAGAAGATTATCGCAAGGCGGCGGAACGGGCAAAAATGGCAGGTTTTGACGGTGTAGAAATTCACGCGGCAAACGGCTATCTCATTGACACATTCCTGCAAACCAAAACCAATCACCGCACAGATTCCTATGGCGGATCAGTTGAAAATCGCTACCGTTTTCTTAAGGAAATTGTCGAGGCAATAATCACAGTATATCCGGCAAACCGAGTGGGAGTTAGACTTTCTCCCAACGGTGTTTACAATGACATGGGTTCTCCAGAATATCGAGAAGATTTTCTGTATTTCGCGAAGCAGTTAAATGCCTATGATTTAGCTTACCTTCACTTGGTGGACGGTTTGGCATTGGGCTTTCACGAATTGGGAACGCCGATGATGATAGGA
Organism: Microcoleus sp. S13_C3; assembly: GCF_036700905.1. Taxonomy (NCBI): domain Bacteria; kingdom Bacillati; phylum Cyanobacteriota; class Cyanophyceae; order Oscillatoriales; family Microcoleaceae; genus Microcoleus; species Microcoleus sp. S13_C3. The sequence continues at coordinate 41,883 of NZ_JAUBPT010000045.1, forward strand.
GAGTTTCGCGATGTGTTTACAGGTGTGCTCGTCGGCAACTGCGGATATACTCAAGAACAGGCTGAAACGGCCCTGAACAGCCAAGTTGCGGATTTAATTGCTTTTGGTCGGGATTTTATCAGCAATCCTGACTTGGTAGAGCGTTTTACTAATGGTTGGCCGCTCAATCCGCCTGCTGAAGTCGGCGTCTGGTATTCTTTTGGGCCTGAAGGTTATATCGATTTCCCTACCTATCAGGAACCAGCAGCTATTTCTTAGTTGATTTTGTTGGGGCGGGTTTATCAATAAATACCGAGTATGTGCATCATAGATACAGCATATTCCATGTATATGCGGTACACACAACCTTGTCGTAAGTAAGGTGCGTCGCCACCAGTCAATCTGCAAGTTTCATTAAACATGAGCAGCGACGCACCCTACATAACAATGTACCAACAATAGAGCTTTATAGTGTACTTCACGAACCACCGAATATGCTGTAATTGTCAACCCGCCCCTAATATCATGTCCGGTCAATTAACCATGATTCCTGTAGGGGCCCGTGAGCCAAGATATTGAATAGAAACGGGAAAATCTGTAAACCCGCCCCGGCCTTTAATCGCGGTCAATCGATTGGACATGATATAAAAGATGTATGGTTAATTTCTCCAAATAAGAGTCGAAGTTGGACTCATATTTAATTTTCATCCCCCGTTGAAAACGAGTATTTATTATTTGTAAAAACACTTCTTATGGCTCCTGCCTCCCGTCCCCTGCCTCCTGCCCCCTGCCTCCCCTCTCCTGCCTCCAATTTCTAGCTTGCCGGCAAAAGTGAGAGGCTCCCAGTTGAGATCGAGAACGTTTCCTCATATCCTAATAACCATAGGGTACTTCAAAACATCCAAGCTGCTAGCTCAGGGTTTGAGTGCCTGAAAAAAATCCATAGCGGAAGCGCTTTTAACAAGATGGCACAAAATCACAAATCAACGGTTATCATTACCGGCGCTTCCTCCGGCGTCGGTTTGTACGGCGCAAAAGCTCTCGCAGACAAAGGATGGCACGTAGTCATGGCCTGTCGGGACGTGCGGAAAGCCGGAGACGCCGCGCGAGAGTTGGGTATACCTGAAGGCAGTTTCTCCATCATGGAGATTGACTTGGGCGATTTGGAGAGCGTGCGTAGGTTTGCCCGCGCATTTAAAGCCAGCGGCAGGCCTCTGGACGCTTTGGTGTGCAACGCGGCCATTTATATGCCTTTGATTAAGGAACCGCTGCGGAGCCCGGAGGGTTACGAGTTGACGATGACTACCAATCACCTGGGTCATTTCCTGCTGTGCAACCTGATGATGGAAAATATGAAGCCTTCCTATTATTCCGATGCCAGAATCGTGATTTTGGGAACCGTGACTCACAATCCAGACGAGTTGGGCGGGAAGATTCCGCCGCGCCCGGATTTGGGCAAGTTTGAGGGTTTTGAAGCGGGTTTCAAAGACCCGATTTCGATGGTTGATGGCAAGAAGTTTGAACCGGTCAAGGCTTACAAAGATAGCAAAGTTTGCAATGTGCTGACGATGCGGGAGTTGCACCGCCGCTTTCACGAATCCACGGGGATTACTTTCACTTCGCTGTATCCGGGATGCGTCGCGGATACGCCGCTTTTCCGCAATCACTATCCTTTGTTTCAGAAGCTGTTCCCGCTGTTTCAGAAGAATATCACGGGGGGTTACGTGTCGCAGGAGTTGGCGGGCGAAAGGCTGGCGATGGTGGTTGCTGATCCAGAATACAAGCAATCTGGGGCTTATTGGAGTTGGGGAAATCGCCAGAAAAAAGATGGTAAGTCTTTTGTGCAAAAGGTTTCTCCCCAGGCCCGCGATGATGAAAAAGGCGAGCGGATGTGGGAGTTGAGCGCTAAGTTGGTGGGATTGACTGACGGGGCTCAAATGGGTGCTGCGGCTGGTGCGGGCCGGTCTGCATAATTCAGAGTTACCAATCCCCTTTATCGGGCTTGGCGGTTGAAACGGCGTCTACGCACAGGATGTGGGTAGACGCTGACTCAATAATAAAGGGGGTATTACAGTCGGATTTGGGATGATGCACCACAATCAAAGAAACCGGCTTTTTTAGTGGCTATGCGGGCTGTAACTCATATCTTGCACCAATATCAATAAGAGGATTTTTCGTGGGGTCGGGCGGGTTTATAGAACCTATTTGCAAGCTTTAAGGCTGTTGGCGAACCCGCCCCTACGGCTAATTGAGAATGGTGCAATATCTCAGTTGTAACTCACATCTGGCACCATTCTCAAGAACGGGCTCTCCGGCCCGTTCCACAAGAGATGAATTTTCTTCTTGTGGAACAGGCATCTTGCCTGTTCATAAAAAGATTATTGAGAATGGTGCAATATCTCAGTTGTAGCGCGTTTCTGGTTTACCCTGGCGTCCAGGACTGTTCTGGTCGCTGCATTACCATGAAAGCGTAGGTTTTGCAAATAAAAAATTTTGGTTTTTTTTACGGTTTACGATCGACTTACAGGATATTTTTTCGGATAAGAACCCGGTTGATGCGTAAGTGTTGGGAAATGAACAGCCGTCGATCGACCTTTTGGTTTGTAGCCGTCGCCGAAACTGTTGGCTGGGACGGCTGTTTCCTTTTTTTGCTGTTAAGATTGATTTTTACTTGAGGGTGCTCTATTGCGGAAAATATTTTCACCCAATTATTCGAGATAATTAGATTCTATGGCTTGTCGCTCGCAAAAACTATTTTTATTCGCTGGTATTTTGGGGTTAGTTGTGTTGGCAAAACCAGCGAAAACATCCGCTAGCACAGTTGAAATTTTGACCTCAAATGTTGAGGATTTGGCCGCAGTTAGCAGCAGAGGCGATCGAGCTTTCCTTCCCGATACTAATCTTGACAAACGCGAAGACTTGCCCGTAAAAGACGAGGGAACCCAGTTACCCGCTGAATCAGAACACTCGGTGGCGGCGGAAACTCCCGACTTACCCCCTTCCTCGGCAAATTTAGTCGATGTGACATCTTACACCATTCTCAAGAACAGGCAAGATGCCTGTTCCACAACGAGTGAGTTTGATTGTGGGGTGGGCATAGAGCCCGCCGGTAACAGGCTTATTGACAAGGGTGCAACATCTCAGGCCGTTAGCGAAGCCCTCGGAGAGGATCGCACATTCAGCGCAAAAACTCCAGAAACCGAGATTTTTAACTCATATCAAAAGCTAGAAGAAAATATTGACAGAAAAAAAATTGAATTGGGTATCGATCGAGCCTCGCAACTCAGTCAACTGCCCAACCCAATTCTGCCCAGAGAGCCGGAATTACCTGCACCAACAGCACCGCAACCTCCCCCGCCGTCTCCCCTCCCACCAACCCCGCTAACACCTGTTCCCGGCGATAATAGACCGGGGATTATCGGTACAATTAGGGTCGATCGCTTTGAATTTGAGGGCAACACGGCTTTTAGCGATCGCGAACTCGCAGAAGTTACGCAACAGTTTGCGGGCCGCGAAATCACCTTTGCTGAACTGATCGCAGCCGAAGCAGCAGTAACTCAAAAATATGTAGCTGCAGGATACATCAATTCCGGCGCTGTAATTACCGCCAACCAAACCTTTCCGAGAGAAGGAGGTGTGGTGAAAATTCGCATTGTAGAAGGCGGATTAGATGAAATTGTGATTACTGGAAACAGACGCTTAAATTCTAATTACGTGCGATCGCGCCTAGAACGCGCTACCAGACGGCCCCTCAACCGATCTCGCTTGCTGGAAGCCTTGCAAATGCTGCAACTCGACCCCTTAATTGGCAATATTTCCGCCGAACTCCAAGCCGGAAGCCGCCCGGAAAACAGCCGCTTAGAAGTGCGGGTAAAAGAAGCAGACAGCTTTAGCGCTGAAGTGTTCGTAGACAACAATCGATCGCCCAGCGTCGGCAGTTTTCGGCGCGGTGTTCGCATCAATCAAGCAAATTTGCTCGGTTTGGGCGACGGATTAGAGGTATCTTATGCTAACACCGACGGCAGCAACGAATTCAACGGCAGCTACACAGTCCCCGTCAACGCGCGCAACGGCACGATAGGGTTCGCTGCGAGTGCTGCTAGCACCAATATCATCGAGGAACCCTTTGATGCTGCACAAATTGAGGGGAAATCGCGGACTTACGAGTTAACTTACCGCCAGCCGATTGTCGAAAAGCCCGATCGCACTTTGGCTTTGGGACTGAGTTTTTCGCGGCAAGAAAGCGATACATTCCTGTCAGGGGAACGATTTGCGCTGTCGGCGGGCGCAAACGATCGCGGCGAAACGCGGGTTTCGGCTGTGCGCTTTTTTCAAGAATACGTGCAGCGGAGTTCCAACCAAGTGTTCGCGGCGCGATCGCAGTTTTCCCTCGGCACTAATCTGTTCGGCGCTACTGCGAACGATAGCGGGCCCGACAGCCGCTTTCTGGCGTGGCGAGGCCAAGCCCAGTACGTGCGGCTGTTAGCCCCAGAAACCTTGCTGATTGTGCGTTCCGACATTCAATTAGCCGATCGCCCCCTGCTTTCCCTCGAACAAATTGGCATCGGTGGCGTTCAAAGCGTGCGCGGATACCGCCAAGATTTGCTGTTAACTGATAGCGGCGCGATCGCATCTGCTGAAGTGCGAATTCCGGTTTGGCGTGTCCCGGAAGTCCAAGGATTGTTGCAAGTGGCTCCGTTTATCGATTTTGGGGTAGGATGGAACCATTCAGGAGAAAAGCCGAATCCTGACTCTGACAAACTGCTGGGTGCAGGTTTGGGGCTTATTTGGCAGATGGGCGATCGGTTGAATGTGCGTCTCGACTATGGTATTCCTTTGATAAATGCTCGATCGGGCGATCGAACTTTGCAGGAAAAAGGCATCTACTTTCGGATTAATTACTTTGCTTTCTAGCTAGTTCTGGCTGGGGTTGAAACCCCTGTATCCTAGCGGAATTCCACCGCTAGAACGATTAAATATAGTTCAGCTAATTCCATGCTCTACTTCAATCTAATATTAATTCCGGTTAGCTTGGAATGATTTAACCGCAGAGAACGCAGAGAACGCAGAGGAAGGGAAGAGAGATGAATAATTCCGATAAAGTGCGGATTTGATATTATATCTAATCCGCACTTCATCGGAATAGTAAATTCCAGTTCACTGTTCACGGCGTCAACAGTTAACCGTCAACAGTCAACATCATTCCGGTGTTACCGGAAATGATATAAAATCTCAACTCTCAAATCTCAAATCTCAAGTCTCAATTGTATAACTTAGTTAACACAAGAGGGCTGGTTTTATGGTTCAGACAAAAACTAAACTAACATTTGCAGAGTTTCTCGAAAAGTACCCAGACGGATCGGGCATCTACGAACTTGTAAATGGAGAGATTGTCAAAGTGGAAGCAACCAGGGCTCATAAAAATGTGGCACGATTTCTTGTTAAGTCTTTCGACAGAGAAAGCGAACGCTTGGGGCTTGACTATATAGTTGACAAAGATATAGTTTTGAGAACAATAACAGCTTCAGGACAAGAACAAGGCAGAAATCCTGATGTCGGCGTGGTTAAGGCATCAGTATGGAACAGTAATGTACGTGGCTACGGAGCCCTTACCGAACCTATCCAATTAGCAGTTGAAGTTACCTCAACTAACTGGGAAGACGACTATGTGGATAAGCTAGATGAGTATCAACGCCTCGGCATTTGTGAGTATTGGATTGTGGACTATTTAGCGATCGCTTCTAGGGCTTATCTAGGAAATCCCAAAATTCCCACAGTTTTCGTTTACTCTTTGGAAAATGGCAGTTATGTAGTTCAAAGTTTTAGAGGTAATGAGCGCATTATGTCTAAAAGTTTTCCCGAACTAGAAATCACAGTCGAGCAACTTGTACTCAGCAGCCAAATTCAAAAGATTTAGAGCAACGAGATGAGATTACACCGATAAACTTTATCCTGGAAAGAGTGTTTTTATGTCTCCCTTGCATTACTCGTTACTATTTGCACCATTCTCAAGAACAGGCAAGATGGCTGTTCCACAAAGAGTAGATTTTCTTATGGGGAGTAGGGGTTGGGCATCTAGCCGGGCCGTAAGTTACTCCCTACTGTTTGCCTTCCTGTTGCTATTTCCCACTTCCGCGATCGCCCAAATCATTCCCGATAATACCCTGGGCCCGGAAAGTTCCCGCACAGTTCCCGATACTATCAATAACATACCCTCAGATAGAATCACTGGCGGAGCAACACGCGGCGTTAATTTATTTCACAGCTTGCGGGAATTCAACGTTGGTGAAGGGCGGGGAGCTTATTTTGAAAATCCCAGCGGAATTTCTAATATTTTTACCCGCGTTACGGGCCCCAACTCCTCAAATATTTTAGGGACTCTAGGAGTTTTGGGAAACGGCAATTTATTCTTAATTAATCCGAAAGGAATTGTATTCGGGCCGAACGCTCGGTTAGATGTGCGCGGTTCTTTTCTGGCTGGAACGGCTGACAGCATTGTATTTAATAACGGCTTTGAATTTAGCAGCGCCAATCCCCAAGCAGCGCCGCTATTGACGGTTAATATTCCGGTGGGTTTGAGATTTCGAGAGAATCCCGGCGCAATTGTCAACACTTCCAGTGTCACCCAAGTTATTCAAGACAAAACAATTCCCGTCGGTTTGGCAGTTCCTCCCGGTCAAACCTTAGCACTGGTAGGAGGAGATTTAATCTTTAACAATGGTTTTGCCAGCGCTTTTAGTGGTAATATTCAATTAGGAAGTGTGGCAAGTCCAGGTTTGGTAAGCTTCAACATCACGCCCATAGGATTAGGTTTAGATTATACAAATGTTGCCAATTTGGGCAACATTGAATTATCAGGTTTATCGGCGGTGACGGCGAGCGGGCCCGGTGGGGGCGCGATCGCACTCCGGGGAGGAAATGTGATTTTGCGCGATCGATCGAGCCTAGTATCCGATACCTTGGGAAACATTGACGGCCGCGGCATCAATATCGAAGCAGCACGATTTAGCCTATTAGATCGAGCCTTTGTCGGCTCCACCACTACCGGAAGCGGAGCCGGAGGCCCGATCAATGTCCGAACCGCCGAAAATATAGAACTTAAGGGAATAGGATTTGAGAACTTTCGGCAACGAATTCTCGATCCGGGTGCAGCACAAGAGCCACCAGATATCGCCTCCCGCGAAAGCAGCATCATTACCGGAACCCTCGGTGCCGGCAGAGCGGGGGATATCGCGCTCGACACCAAACGATTAACTATCCGAGACGGATCGGTAATACTCAACCCTACAGTCGGTACGGGAGACGGCTCTGGCGTGACAATTAGAGCCTCTGAATCGGTAGAAATCAACGCATCCGGGCTGTTCACCACAACTTTTAACAGCGGAAATGCAGGCAGTATCGCTATCGAAACCGGTCAACTGAGTGTCACCGACGGAGCCATCGTCTCGCCCTCGACTTTTGGTGTCGGGAACAGCGGAAATCTGATCGTGAGAGCTTCTGACTCGGTAATAGTAGCGAGAGAGCGAGCTGATAGCCCCCTGAGTACGGCTCTAGCCGCTAACAGTATAGGCGGCACGGGAAGGGCAGGAAACATCGAAATTAACACCCGCTCCCTGCGCGTAGAAGCAGGGGCTAGCATCTCTTCTTCGAGCGGGCTGAGCACAGGAGAAAGACTGATTCCTGTGGGCGGGCCCGGCGGAAACATCACCGTCAACGCCTCAGACTCGGTGGAAGTGATCGGCACCGCACCGGGCGCTCGCCCTTCCCGAAGTCTGATCGCTGCGGGAACGGTTGGGAGCGGCAAAGGCGGGGATGTGACATTGAACGCCAGACGGTTGAGTGTCCGAGACGGAGGAGCTATCGGAGCATCAACTCTGGGTACGGGACAAGGGGGAAATTTGACTCTGGCGGCTTCGGAATCGATGGAAATAGCCGGAACTACCAGAGACGGGAGCTTTCCCAGCACCATCGGCACAGCTTCGGGAGATTTGCTGTACCAGACTTTGTTGGGGCTGCAACCTCCATCCGGTGCGGCGGGAAGCTTGAGCATTGCAACGGGCAGGTTGAGTGTCCGAGACGGGGCGACGGTTAGCGTCCAAAGTTATGGAACGGGGGCGGCTGGCAGCATCAATGTTGTCACAGATTCGATCGCCCTCAACAACAAAGGCAGTATTGACGGCACGACTGTATCGGGTATCGGGGCTAATATTAACTTGCGATCGCGAGACATCCAATTGCGCCGCAACAGCCGAGTTACCACCGATGCGGGTGCTGCAGACGGCGGCAACATCACCCTCAACAGCGATATCCTAGTGGGGCAAAACAATAGCGACATCACCGCCAACGCTCGCAGTGCAGCAGGCGGCCGCGTTAATGTCAATGTCCCGAATATCTTGGGCTTTGCAGCAGCGGGCCGCGAACAGGTGAGAGACAGGTTGGGGCTGAGCGACGCTCAATTTGCAGCTTTGCAAGTAACTCCTACATCTGAGCTTTCCACCAGCGACATCGCCGCCATTTCCCAAAGTAGCGGCCCGGCTTTGCAAGGTACTGTTACATTTAGTGCTTCTGGCGTCAATCCCGCTCAAGGTTTAGTGGAACTGCCGCAAAATGTTGTCGATCCGACTGCTTTAATTGCGGCAAATCCCTGCACGCAAGGGGTCGAGAGCGCATTTACTGTCACTGGGAAAGGAGGAGTGCCACCGAGTCCTAATGATGCCCTCAGCAGCGCTCCATCGCCGCTTCCGTGGGTGGAAGAGGCAGGAAGTTCGACAACGGGCAATGTACGGGATGTAACCGATCGAGCGAAGACGGAATTGGGCCCAATCCAGGATGGGGAAGTTGTTCCGGCTCGCGGTTGGGTGATGAATGCTCAAGGAGAAGTTATGCTTGTGGCGAATCAAGTTGCGGGTCAATTGGACGATCGCACGAGGGATTCTGTATCGGTTTGTCCGCCCCGATGACCCCTTGGTTACAACTCACATCTTGCACCATTCTCAATTAGCCGTAGGGGCGGGTTCGCCAACAGCCTTAAAGCTTGCAAATAGGTTCTATAAACC
>NZ_JAUBPT010000046.1:0-1684 GCF_036700905.1 Microcoleus sp. S13_C3
GTCCCGCCCGTCCTTTTTGGACGGGCGGGACGCCCATCCCACAAACTTGTGGAAGTTATAGCGGTTCTCAAGCGTGGTGAGGTATGCCCACGGAGGCCTATGCCCACGGAGGCCTATGCCCTATGCCCATGAGTACCTCATATGAGAGCTCGAAAGGCTATCTTTAATTATCATTCCTAAGTATGTCGGCAATTCTGTCTCCAATCCTTTGCGGCTGCTAACGGGTGAGGATTTTTTACACATTCTGTCAATAGATCGATATCAATTCCTGGCAGCAATTCGCTTTGTGTGATTAATTCATAACCGCAGTTGGACACGAATTCAACCGGAATTTCTTCTCGCAAATGGTAGATAGAAAATCGGTCATTTCGCCAGAACCAAACCTCTCGCACATTCAACCTTCTATACAGTTCTAGTTTATTGATGCTGCCACTGGTAACAATCACTTCAATTACCAAATCGGGAAATTCTTTATCTGTGCCAATACAGTAAGCTTCATCCGGTTCCGTACCGCCACGTTTTTCCTCTTGTCGCAGAGTTGTAGACCCAAAAGGGAAATATTCTATTTCAGCTTCTACAAAGTAAATTTCTAGCAGATTTCCAATGCCAGTTTTGCGACTTTCATGGCGGCGAGAAGGCGACATAATTTCCAAAACTCCATCTAAATAAGTAACTCGATATCCCGCTGTATCTCCAATCCGATTCAGCAGTGTCTCGTATTGTTCCCAGTTGGCGCTATCGGTAATGTAGCGATCTTCAGGATCTTGGCGTTGGAGTGCTTGTTCCTTAAGTAGCGTATCTAGCTCGCTCGTCAGCATCGGTATTACCTCCTTACAAGTTGTTCTAATCTTAGCTCAACTTTATTCCCAATCAAACTGCCTCGCCAAATATTCCTCTAATTCCTGATTGTAAGGTCGGAAATAATCGCTCAACCTGTCGCGAACCGATTCATTTACCGGCTGGTAAGAACCAGGATTAGCATTTTGGTATTGAGACAATTGATATTCCGGCAAATCTAAGAATTCTAAAACTTGCTTGACAGTTGTGGCCGCACCTGCATAAAAATCTTCGCTTTTCAAAATTAACAACTGTTCTGGGGGAAAGAAAGTCCGCCAGTTTTTGATAAATTCTATGTACCTACCGCGAGCTAAATAATTCCCCGGTTCCTCGCCGATGATGTATTCTGGATTTTGATTCAACCGTTCAATTTCATCGCTAATTACTCGATCGAGCGATCGCGCTTCCCAATTTAAGTCAGTCAAGCGGTAAAATTGAGAAATCGCCCGATCGACCGGATTTCGTAACAGTACAATCAGCTTAGCCTCTGGAAACGCGGTGTAGAGACGTTCCGGTGCTTCCCGATAGTCAAAATAGCTTGGACTTGCTTCGCCAGTTACAAATTCCTCTCCCGAAGGCATTGGCGGAAAATGAGCCAAATACCAATCAATCCCTCTGTCAAAGTGCCACGAGAAAAAATCCATCTCCTTTTTAATCGGAGTCAAAATTTGCGGGTGTTGAGCTAAATAAGTATACAGAGAAGTCGTCCCGCACCGCTGAGAACCAATAATTATAAAGTTAGGAACTTTGACTGGTTTTAAGTTCCAATTTTGTGGAACAGGCATCTTGCCTGTATCTGATTGTGGAACAGGCATCTTGCCTGTATCTGCTTGTGGAACAGGCATCT
>NZ_JAUBPT010000046.1:1784-43967 GCF_036700905.1 Microcoleus sp. S13_C3
CATCTTGCCTGTATCTGATTGTGGAACAGGCATCTTGCCTGTATCTGCTTGTGGAACAGGCATCTTGCCTGTATCTGATTGTGGAACAGGCATCTTGCCTGTATCTGCTTGTGGAACAGGCATCTTGCCTGTATCTGCTTGTGGAACAGGCATCTTGCCTGTTCTCTTACTGATAATAGATGCAAAACTTTGTTTAAAACTAACAGTTTGATAACAGCTAATCGCCTCAGCAATTTTACCTTGCCTAGTCAAAGCTTCCCCCAAATTCAGATAAGGCCAAAAAGCCTCCGGTTTAGCTGCAACAACTTGACGGCAAAAGTTCTCAACTTCATCTAGCTTGTCTTGCCTAACAAAAACTTCCCACAAATTGTAATAAAACCACCAAGGAAGATCGGGATTTATTTCTATTGCTTGGAAAAATGCCGCCGCCGCTTCCTCCCAATATTTTTGGTGGCTCATAACAGCACCTAAATTATAATAAGACCAGCAATCATCGGGTTTTTGGACGATAGTTGCGCGAGATGAGGCTAATGCGCTATTGCACTTTTCTTGCTGCTGCAACAACTCCTCTAATTTCGCTGAAACATTACCACAACTCGGCATAGCTGTCAAGAGAGATTGGTAAATAATAATTGCGCTTTTTGGGCGATCGTACTTGGCTAAATTCTCTCCTAACTGCAAATAAAACTCCCAATTTTCCGGTGGAATTTGCAATTGATATTGTTCTAAAACCAACTTTAAATCCGACTCAGTTTGTCCGAGAGCATATCCCAACTTCTCGTAAATTCCCGGCAAATCTCCGTCAATTTCAATAGCTTTTAAATACGTAGCGATAGCTTCATCCCACTGTTTTAGTTTAGTTAAAGCGTCGCCTAAATTGCAAAAAGACCAAGCAAAATCCGAGTTGAGTGCAATCTCGCAGCGGTAAGCAGCAGCAGCTTCTTCCCATTGCCGAAGTTTCAGCAAAGCATCGCCCAGATTGTGATAAGACCAAGAAAAATCGGGATTTAACTCAACAGCTTTTTTGTAAGCAGCGACAGCTTCCTCCCATTTTTCAAGTTTCAGTAAAACATCGCCCACACTGTGATAAGACCAAGAAAAATTAGGATTTAATTCAATAGCTTTTTTGTACGCAGCAACAGCCTCATTAAACAGACCGCTTTCTTGCAGAGAATTACCCTGATTGTGGTAGTCATTATCCATGCAAAACTCCTGCAAGATTCATTAATTTTTCCAGCGAGTTCAAATCCACCCGTATATCTTTATGTCCCGGATATTTCTGAGTTTGGTCATCCACCAAATCGCAAAGTAAATAGTAATGTTCCAAACCGCACAAATTGCTAATCATCCAATAACAATGCGGCACGTAAAGAGGAGAAAAAATCTCAATTACCTTGGTTCCCGGACTGCAAAAAACTAGATTAGTCAACCCCCCTCCGTGAGGTGCGACAACTACTTTAGCAGCAGCCAAACACGATGCTTGTTCCGCTACCGACATCGTTTCCAACTTAACACTGCGAAACCCAAATTTTTCTAAGTATTTAATTACCTCTTCATCATTGACGATTCGCCGATAGGATGCTTGTTGGCGGGTGATATAAATTCGCTCTGAATAGTCTGTGTTTAGTGGGTGTTGTTCATTTAAAAATGTCTGTTTGAGATATTCACACTTCCATTTAGAAACCGCTCCCGCTCCGTCATAAAATATTGACGGAACTATTAATTTATCGGCTGTAATGTGTAAATTGCAGCGACTTTCTAAAAGTTTATCTTGAGGAATTCCTAAAGTCTCTAAAGTTTCGGCTTGATAGGGAGAATCAGAAGCATTGACAACAAACTTATCTATAGTTTCTATCAATCCGCTCCGCTGCAAAAGGTCAAATCGCGTCATCACATCAAACATCCAATGAAAATAAGCGGCTCCACCCCAGCGAGCCGATAAAAAAGCCACATTTCCATCGACGTGTTCAGCGGGAGGCAATTTGTCGGAAGTGATTACCAATTCAGAACAGCCCATTGAAATATCAGTAACAAGTTTATTGTCTGAAGTAATGACGGCGGTAGTCACAACATCTGCCCAAGCTCGTCCGTTTGGCAATACGGCAACAAAAGCTTTTCTGGAATGACTTTGATGCTCCCAAAATCTGTGGCTGCTGTCGATCGTTTTGGAATCAGATAAATTGATTTGACTCGCAGGATGGATGTCAATGCAGGTGAGGTGCAGATTCGATTCTGCTGCAACGGTCAAATCTTCTGTAAACCCACAGTATTTTTTGAGAATACTTAAGGGTAAGATTTGATTGCTGTATTCTCCCCGCTCGCTCTCATCGACTTCTCCTTTTTGTTCCAGAGCATAACCTATATTATCGTATGCTTCAAACAGATCCGGTTTAATTTGCAGGGCTTGAACTAAATTAGTGATTGCAGGTTCCCACTGCTGTTTAGCCATTAAACTCAAACCCAATCCTTCGTAACACCAGCAGGATTTTGGATCGAGATTGATACCTTTTTCATAAATGGCGATCGCCCTTTCCAATTCCCCTTGCTTCCGCAGTGCATCACCCCACTTTTTGTACAGCCAACTATGATCGGATTCTAGCTCAATAGCACGACCAAAAGCCACTGCTGCTTCTGGCCAATTTTCTTGGAATTCCAGAACTTCCCCCAAACAATTGTACAACCAACAATCATCGGGATTTAATTCTATAGCTTTGCGGTAAGCCTCCGTCGCTTCTTCCCAATTTTCCAGTGCAACCAAAGCCTTACCTAATCTATCGTAAGACCAACAAAAATCGGGATTCAGTTCAACTAACTTGCGGTAAGCAACAGCAGCTTCCTCCCACTCAGAAAGCTCCATCAGCACATCGCCTAAATTGTTGTAAGTCCAACAAAAATCGGGATTTAACTCAATAGCTTTGCGGTAAGCAACAGTGGCTTCCTCGTGTTCCTCCATCGCCTGCAAAGTTTCCCCCAAAAAGTGGTAAGACCAACTAAAATTAGGGTTGAGTGCGATCGCCCGTTGGTAAGCTGCCCGAGCTTCGTCAAACAGTTCTTTCTCTTGCAGAGCTTTACCCAACTTGTGGTAAGTTAAGTAGTTGCCCGACTTAATTTTAATAGCTGTTTGATAGCGGGCGATCGCCTCATCCAAATAACCGGAATTCGCAGCAATATCCCCCAACTTTTCCCAACCCAGAGACAACAGAGTTTGCTCGGCGCCCAAACTTTGATTGCCGATTTTTTTAACAATCAGTTGATAACCTTTGTGTACAACTTCTAACTGACTTCCAAACATCTCCACAAAAACATCGATCCCAATTTTAGTATCTTGCTCCGGGCTGTCGGGAAAAGTGAACTCGTAATCGTCAAAAATCATCAATCCCCCAACTTTCACCAACCTCCAAGATAAAATCGCATCCTGCAGAGCACTGGTGGGTTTGTGACAGCCGTCAATGTAAGCAACATCGTAATATTCCGCAGTCAAATTAATTAACAAATCTTGAGAGTAACCTTCTAATTCAATTACCCGCTCTGCTGCTCCCGTTTTAACAATATTGCCCTTAAACTGTTGTTGAAAATACAAATCAATACAAGTAATCTTTGCCGTCGGATGAGTTAAAATATTATCCAGCAGCCAGCAAGCCGACATTCCCTGAAAACTGCCAATTTCCACAACTTGAAAATCCGCAATTCCGGTAAATTCCTGCAAATGCCATTTCCAAATAGGAATATTGTGGGTAAACCAATCTTGGGTAAATTGATAATCTTTCGCCGCACACTCAGGCCAACTCCTCAATTCTGCCGCTTTTTGGTGGCAAATAATTGCTTCTTCTAATTCCCCTAATTGCGGTAAAATATTTCCTAAATCGTTGTAAGGCTTAGAATTGCTCGGCTCGATTTCTATTTGGCGACGGTAAGTGGCAATTTGTGCGTACAACTCCTGTTGTTTCACCCGCACATTATCCAGTTGGGCGACAACTTCCGCAGCATTGGGTTCAATTTGCAGTGCCATGCTATAAAATACGATCGCACCTTCAAGCTGCTTCTGTTTCGCTAAACTATTGCCTAAATTTATATAAAACTCCGCTCCATCTAACTCAATTACCAGCAATTTGTGGTAAATTTTCCCGCTTGCGAGTACCTCGATACCTTGACAATAAGTTTCGATTGTGCTGTCTAAACCCGATTCGCTGCGCTTCCGCAAAACATATCCCAACCTCTGATTGATTCCCGTCAAATTCGGCTCAATCTGAACCGCGTGCAGGTAAGCGCTAACAGCTTCATCCCAGGATTGTTCGCAGGTGAAGGCAATTCCCAAATTGACATAAAACCAAGGAATATTTGGATTTATTTCAATAGCTTTGCGGTAGCAACTAATAGCTTCCTGCCACAGTTGTTTGTGAGCCAAAGCGTCCCCTAAGCAATTGTATGCCCAGTAGGAATTATCATTAATTTCAAGAGCCTGACTGTAACATTTAATGGCTTCATCCAACTCGCGCTTCTGCACCAAAACATTGCCCAAACCCACGTAAGCACGAGCATAATTTGGATTGAGTTCGATGCTTTTGCGGTAACAGGCGATCGCCCGATCTAATTCTCCTCGCTGCGCCCAAGTTTTACCCAAACTGTGGTAAGATTCAAACGAATTTGGATTGATGGCAATGGCTTGTCGGTAATTGGCGATCGCCTCATCCCACCGTTTCTCCCCGACCAGCATTTCCCCCAAATTGTGATAAGCTGTTGCCAGTTGCGGGTTTAACTTAATTGCGCGCGAATAACATTCAATAGCGCAATCGCACTTTCCCAATTCCACCAAACTATTTCCCAGAGTCACGTACTCCTCAGCCGTTGCCCAATTCGGCTCAATATTAAAAGCTTGATACCAACAGTCTGCCGCCTCTTCTCGCTTCTCTAACTGCGTCCAAATTCTCGCCAACTGGCGGTAAACAGCAGCAAAATTCGGCGCTAGCGAAATCGCTTTTTCACAATTGGCGATCGCCTTTTCCCACTGTTTTTCTTGAGAATACAAAATGCCGAGATTAGCATAAACTTCCGGCAAATTTGGATTGCGATCGATCGCCCTTTCATACCAATGCTTAGCTTGCTCGATTTCACCTCGAACCTGCATCACCTTTCCCAGCGTCTGGCAAGCTGCCGCCAAATTCGGTTCAATTTTCAACGCTGACTCGCAAGCAGCAACTGCCTCATTTAACCTTCCTTCGGCTAAATAAACTTCTGCTTGCCGACTCAAATCAACCGCTGCCTTTTCCATCTTCTCAATCGAGGGCATAATTAAACTTTCTCCAGACACCAACTAACTCAAACCCACCACCTCAACCATCTTTTTCAGCGAACTCAAGTTCACTAAAATATCCTCAGTCAGCGAATTCTGATACATCAACTGTCTAATAGGATAGCATTCAAAAGCCTCGCCCGTTAAAAAGTAATGTTCCAACTGCAAATATTGACTGATTCCCCAGTAATAATGACTGATATAGTGAGGCGACACCAACTCAATTACTTTAGTTCCCTGGCTACAAAAAATTGTATTTGTCAAGCCACTGCCGTGGGCGGCAACTATTACCTCAGCGTGGTAAAAATGAGCAATTTGCTCTGCCAAAGACAAGGACTCCGGTAAAATAGAAACAAACTCAAATTTCTCCAACACCTCAACCACATCTTCCTCGTTCAAAACTCGTCTATATCTTGCTTTGCTGCGGCTGATATAAATGCGTTTGGGATAGCTCGAACTAGGTATAATTCCCTTGAGAAACTCCCGCCTCAAAAAATCCATCGCCCACCCAGAAGGCCAGCCCAAATATCCCGCAAAAGACGGTACAATTAACTCGGTTGCTTGAATGTGAGGCAAGCGATCGCTCTCCAAGACTTTCTCTTCTGGAATGCCCAGAATTCTTAGACTTTCCCGCTGAAATTGGTGCTGACAACTATTGACCAAAAACCAATCAATCTCCGCCAAATCCCTACCGCTGTGCCGCAGCAATTCTATCCGTGGCAAAACATCAACCATCCAGTGAAAATAGACATTTCCCGACAAACCAGAAAGCACCGCCACCCTGCCGTCAATTTGCTTTAAAGCTGGAAAGGATTCTAACTGAAAAACGCTGTGTTTTCTAACATCATGCTTTTCGCATCCAGGCAAAAACCCCGGATAATCTCTCGACACATCAGCCAACAAATAATTGTCAGGAGTAATTACAGCGATCGCCTTACAAATCAGCCAATAATTTTCCTGTGGAACAATCCAAACTCGCCCGTTAGGAATTGCAGCCACAAAAGTCTTGGGCGACTCCACAGGTATCGGTTGCGAGTTGGACAAACGGCACACTCCCCAACCCAAATGCACCGGATCGAACCACTTAGAAAGTCGCTGCAAACACAGCCCGCAAGTTAACCCGGCACAATCGGAATTTGCCAATTTGGAATTGGATCTCGCAAATTGGGAATTCGGAATATTTTCTGCACTTGCTTCGGGTGCAGGTTTCCAAAATATTTCCACATAATTGTCTGAATCTAACTTAGCATTAACCAGCCAATCCCAGCTCGATAAATAAATAGCGTGAGGATGTTTGATAGAAGTGCTATCAGGCAAGATAAAACTCTGTTTTTTCCACTCTTTCTGCTCCCCATACCCGTGCAATTGCAACTCTAAAACTTTTTGATAATAATCGAGCGCCCGTTCCCAGCGCCCCTGTTTTTCCAGCAGTTTTGCCAACTCAAAATAAACCTGCGGTAAAGCAGGTTGAATCGTCAAAGCCATGCGGTAAACTGCAATGGCTGCAATGAACCGCTTTTGCTGGGCTAAGGAATTTCCCACCCGCCAGTAAATCTCTGCATTCTGTGGTTGAATTTGCAAAGCTTTTTGATAATAAGCGGCGGCAGATTCGTGTCCGCCATACTCTGTTAAAGCATTTCCCAAATGCAAGTAAATTTCGGCTAAATAATCGCAAATTTCAGCAATTGGTAATTGGGCATTGGGCATTGGGCATTGGGCATTGGGCATTGATAATTTTTCCTGCTTCCCTCTTCCCTGTTGTGGAGAATTAATCCGTGTATCCGTGTCAAAATCCGTGTCGTGCCTTCCCTCGGACTTCTTCCCTGTTCCTTCAACATCAGACTCATTCTCGATAATTAATCCGTCTATCCGTGTCAAAATCGGTGTTGTGCCTTCCTTCTTCCTGCCCATCAATGCTGTGAGAAATCGATCGCACGCAGCGATCGCCCTTGAGAATTCATCATCATCTACCGCCGCAACTCTGCGCCTGTCTCCTAAGCGACAGTAAGCCTCAACAAAATCAGGCTTCAGAGCTATAGCCCGCTGAAAATAAGGCATGGCTTCAGCAATTTTGCCCAAAACCATCAAAGAAAACCCGGCGTCTGTATAGCCCGAAATATAGTCGGAATTAATCTCGATCGCGCGATCGAAACAAGCAAGCGCCGCCGAATGTTCCCCCTGTAATTGCCACGCTTTCCCCAGATTGTAGTGAGCCAAAACCATGTCCGGCTCCAACTCAATAGCTGTGAGGTAAGATGCGATCGCCCGATCAGGACTTTTGTCCAGGAAGGCTTGACCCAAATTATTGTGCAGCGTCGCCCAATCTGGCTTAATCTCGATCGCCCGCTGGTAAACTTCGATCGCCTCAGCCGTGCGATCGTCCTTTAGCAAAATCACACCCAGATTGCTGTAAGCTTTCACGTAATCCGGCGCCACGGCAATCACCTGTCGGTAGGTATCCATTGCCGCTTCGAGCTGACTATTTTCATCTAAAACCACAGCCAGATTGTATAAAGCATCAAGATAATCCGGTTTTTGGGCGATCGCATTTCGGTAACAGTCGATCGCCCCCAACAAATTACCCTGCTTGTGAAAAACATTTCCCAAGTTATAATGAACTTCTGCCCAATCTGGTTTCAAATCCAGAGCTTGTCGGTAGTGAAAAACCGCCTCATCCAGCCACGCATAGTCGCTGTAAAGTTGACCCAAATAAGCATGAGCCAGAAAAAACTGCGGCGAAATCTCCAAAGCTTGCACAAAAGCGTCTCTTGCCGCCGTCGGATCGCCTTGAGCTTCGAGAATTTCGCCTAAAGTCGTGTAAGCCGTGGGCGAAAACGGTTGAAGTTCGATCGCCTTTTTGCAAAACTCGATCGCCTCAGTTAACTTCCCCCGGTTCAAATAAATTTGGGCTTGCCGGATATATTTTTCAGTGCTCATTGCTAGCCAGCAGTTGCGGTTTCTTTACCGCTTCAGTAAAACCTAAAGATTCTAATTTAAAAACTTTGTATGTATATTTTGCCCGATCATACCAATTTAATGTGAAGTTGCACATATCTCGATCCCCCTAAATCCCCCTTAAAAAGGGGAGTAGGGGTTGACTTCAAGAAGCTTCCGGTCCCCCCCTTCTTAAGGGGGGCTAGGGGGGATCGAATTCTATGCAGCCTCATAAAAAATTGGTATCAGGCGATCGATTAATTTTATCAATAACTGTCGATCATTTTTTTTAACTACCCCTGCTGTAGTTCCTGTATTGAATATTTCAACCTCACCCCGCTTGTAGCAGAGTGAGGTTGAAATCCTTTAAAACTACCGGCTTTGTGAGAACAGCCCCGAATCTTATCCGGTGCTGCCCCACAACACCCAGTTGTTTTAGAACAACTCGAAGCTGTTCGAGGTAATTGTCAGGTTAGGCTGCAACTGAGCAACAGTTAGGACTCCGCTGGTGCCGTTGAAGAACAACTTACCGCTTGTTGGGTCGTAGACCAACTTGTTCGTCGTGGCTGCTCCTGGAGTAGCTTCGTTGAAACCAGAAACGACGACAAACTCGCTTGCCTCGAAGCCGTTGCTGGCCAAAGCAGAGAACACACCCCCGCCTGTCGCCTTCAAGCGGATCTTATCTTCGCCTGGGGTAAAGTCAGTGATCGTGTCTACGCCATATTCGCCACCAGCACTTGCGAAGTAGAACGTATCGCTGCCAGAACCGCCGATCAGGACATCACTTCCTCTGTCGCCAGAGATAAAGTCATTGCCAGCGCCACCATCGACAGTATCGTTGTCTTTACCACCGTAGAGGCTGTCGTTGCCGTCGCCGCCGCCGACAACATCCCTGCCTTGGCCGCCAAAGACTGTATCGCTGCCACCTCCACCGAGTACGGTGTCGTTGCCTCTGTCGCCAGAAATCAAGTCATTGCCATCGCCGCCGTCTATCAGGTCATCACCTTTACCGCCAAAGAGGAAGTCATCGCCCGTGCCGCCAGCGACCACATCGTTGCCACTGCCTGAAAGGATGGTATCGTTGCCGTCGTTGCCGCCGACACTGTCATTGCCACCGCCCGATAGAATCAGGTCGTTGCCAGTGCTAGCAGCGATGACATCAGCGCCCCCAAAAGTCTGGATGATATCGTTGCCGGCGAGGCCATTGTTCAACCTGTTGTCGCCTTGGGTGCCGATAACGGTAAAGCCACCGCCACCGACACCTCCAGCTAGTGAACTTGCTGGCTGTGTTGGATTTGTTACCTGTGTCATTTACACTCCTCCTAAAAGATCAATCATTTTTCTACAATACACTTTTCCCTCCAAAGGGATTCAATAAATGAAACCGGACATCGGTTGAGACCCTAATTGACCCGGCTGCTATAAGCTGTCATGTAATTTAAATTGTCAGCAGCGAGCCTCGGAGCGCGAGTTGAATCCTGTATTCGTTGAGCAGCAAATCTCGGTTGTTTCCTGCTTTTGACTCTCGACTCCACCACTGCCTCTTCTAACACGAAAATATTCCACTTAAACGTTTGCGAGTTTACCATAATGACCGTCGGTGTGGCTAGTCATTATTAAAACAATAGCCGGAAGATACACAGAGACCATTTTTAATGGGAGTCTGCTCTCAAGATTGAGAAGTTGCACCGTGCCCGCGGGCACTGTCATCGCCGGAGAGTTCGATCGCCCGCAATGGGGCTGGAACTGAGCTGCGATTTCTTTTAAGTACACTGTTGTTGACTTGACTTTTGATTTTCGCCAATAGTTCCCCAGAAATCAAAATTTTTTAGCTGGCTTTGAAAGCAAGCCCTCGCACGCTGGAGGCCGGATTCAATCACAAGTGCCTCCCAACACAGTCCCTGACGGACTTTTGAGCCTCATCACCTTGATGTTTCCAGCCAAATCCCTCACGATCAATGTAGGATTTTGGCTAAAAAACCCAGTTTTTCAACCCCTCTCCGTCATTTCAACCATGAGCAGCATCCATCCGCCAAATCAGACAATGCAGTGATCGTCTTTTGGTGAAGTTGGGATGAACGGTTGCCCGATAGATTTGTGACGGTACTGTCACTAGATTTTTGATTTTTGATTTTTGATTTAGTCCACAGATGAATCGCAGTTATGGGTTGGCGCAATTGTAGTTATGGATAATTTACCTGTTCATAATGCTGAAGCCGCCATTTTTTTGATGGTATCTATCGGCTCCCAAGTAAAATTATTACCTCCATACTCGCCGGATTTATCTCCCATCGAGTTGTAGTGAGCAAAAATCCAAGCGATTTTCCGTTCTGAAGCATATAGCAATCCTAAATGATTCAGATAAATTTGTAGGGGTAGTGCCTCCGTGCCTACCGCCTATCTATCGGGCAACCGGGCGTGGGATTGCCCCTACAATAATTATGAAAATGATGCGAGGATTGCTATATCTACCTTCAAATCTTCGGGATGAAGCGATTACTAAACCTATTAATGCTCTTACTGATGAAAATGCTTGACGATCATTTCATCACTCTGCTCTCTTTGGAGAACCAATTAATATATAGCGGTTCTCAAGCGTGGTGAGGTATGCCCTATGCCCACGGAGGCCTATGCCCACGGAGGCCACGGAGGCCTATGCCCATGAGTACCTCATATGAGAGCTCGAAAGGCTATAGATAATTTTTGTGGTACATTCGATCGCTCATACCTGTGAGGGAAAATATTAAGTCTTTAGCAAAGAGTTTTTCACTAATTGTTGTTAACTTCGAGCTGATCGTTAACGATTAGCAAATTTTCCGAAATTTAATTCGGCATTAATTGAGAGAAAATCTCTACTATTTATTCCTAGCGGTGTGCTGCTAGTTGCGCTGGTGAAGCGTTGGAATTGCTCTGGCTGTCGTACCTGTAGATGTGAGCGTCACTCTCGAAAATATAATTGATGGAAGTAGCTGCATAGTAGGCCAGCGCTAGCAGCGACAATAGATTAAGAACTCTATAAATTGGTTTCTCAGATACTTCGTTCATGTTGACTCCTACTTTTTATGCAAATAACTAATGTGGATACCGTGACGGCACTTGTTTTTAGAAGTTCCCCAACATCTCGCACCTCTAAAAATTTAGCTGGCTGCCGTTATACACTCCTGATGCCCGATCGCCAAAAATAAGTTCTACTGGAGATTTGAAACAGTTTTTGTTGCCTATTTCATATTGCAGTCTCTGCCTTGAATTTTGCATCTAACTGCGGTAAGAGTTAGGTATTTTGGGTACAAACGAACTCTACAATTTCCTGTTGAGAGCTGCTACGATTTGAATAAAGGGAGCTGGAAAAGCTTAATTGGCAAAGATCGTAGCTGTTTTTCCACGCCTCGCCAGGATTTTTATACTTTCGATTAATAGTACGCAGTGGCCGGAGGTAATGAAAATTCTTAAGTTGGTCAGCGGCAGGCGAAAATATGTCGGAAGTTATATTTTTGCAAGCAACAAGCCATGTTACATTACATATGAATTTTGAGCTTGGTTGAGGTGGTAAATAATTTTTGGGTAAAAAAATGTTGTGGTCGCTGTCCGATAATTTGAGTCCGACAATTTTGCCTGAACAATTTTAACTGAGCCACACCATTAAATCACGGTTTGACAGAAGAAAATTGACAGAAGAAAATTAGGCATCAGTCGATTGGAGACTTCGGCGTGAGACGTTCAGCGAGGGCTGAGTCAATCTCGCTTAGTTGAACGATTGGAGATTTGAGATTTATTCCACAGATGAATCTGAGATCTTCAACAAGAGCCTAAAATTTTGGGCTGCTGCCGACTCCTGTGGGAAACTTGTATCCGTTTTTGGGCGCAGGGCGGTTTCATTCTCACCAAAAACATGAATTTTGACTCTTGTAGTGCTACCCCTACTCCCCGTGCCTACCCTCCCCATCGACGATTTGCTCGTGTTTCAGAGATTGGGGCAGCCACGGGGGGCTGCCCCTACAAGAGAATGAAACAGCCCTGGTTTTTGGGCGGGGTCAATCGATTTTAGATTTTAGATTTTCGATTAAAGAATTGAAGCATTGACCCCACGGATAAATTCGGGGGATCCTTTATCGGATACAGGTTTTTTCTTTCTCCACGGATGAATCCGGAGGCTTGTATGCTGGATGCTTTCGGTCAAAAACCAGAAGGCAGAATTTGATAGCGGTCAAAAAATACTGTTTTAGGATTCAGCATTTTTATTGGCTTCTACCTTCTAGCTGCATTTTTTTTACAATTAAACAATATAAATTACTCGCTGCCATGAGCGATGCACGCCGAATAATTTATGAGGAGCTCACCAACTATGTTGAAGCCAGTTACTTCCACAATTTATTATAATTATTGATCGCATTGAGCTGTTTGTACCACAGACTTTGTGCTGGTAATTTGCAAAAGGGATAGGGGCAGAACAACAGGCCAAAACAGAGGACCGATTATTAAGGCTATCCAAGATATCACGTCTGTTTTAGATGTCGCAGTATCATTCCAAAAACTTTTGAACCAAACAAGAAAAACGATTAAGGCAATCGAAAAGTAGCTCATCATTATCATTTTTTTACCTGCCTGCCTATAGATGGGATAGGAGTATTTATAAATATTGTATCTCAGGGTGTGGCTCGCCGATCGCAACTTTATGGCCTGAGCTGCAAGCTGCAAGTGTCTAAAACCCAAAGTTTCACAGCTATCCGAGTCCATAGCCTGCGATGTTGAGCGGACTTACTCCCGCTACGCGGCGGTATTGGGAACTCAACGCCTTGCCTTCAGGGCTTTTTGAGGTTTTGTCAAACCTTGAGGCTACCACCCCAATTATAGCTTATGCGATCGAGGTCTTGGGTTTTCTGTGATTTAACTCACGTATACTGGCCGACTTCGGTCACAAATCGAGCCAAGAACGATCACACAGCTTACCCGACTGCAATCACCCTACTCTTTTCTCAAATGCTCGATATTATAATAGTCGAGTTCAACGAGATTTCATGCAAGCTCTGACTTTAAAATCCGATCGCGCGATCGCTGAACTGTTCTATCAAGTCACTCATTCAGGCAATCTGACTCGCACTGACAGCCACGGATTGCGCGAACTCTGCCAAAGCGCTCTCAGCGAAGACGCCAGAGATGCAGTCAACCGCCTGCTGCACGCCATCCGCCGCGGATGGGTCAGGATTTCCGATTAGTCCCCTCACACAAGAAGTTGAGATGAGTATTTCTACTTTCTCTCCTGTCAAGCTTTGCCAACAATAAGATTGAAGTGAGTAGGTCGCTCCATTAACCCTCTCCAAAAAAAAATGTACTGCGATCGAAAACCTCGCCCCGGTTTCTTGAAGAAGCCGGGATTTTTGATTTGAAGCAGTCAGGCAATTTTAGACTTTAGATTTTAGATTTTAGATTTTAGATTGACTTCACAGATGAATCTGGGAGCATGAACTAGAGCTTAAAATTTGGGGCAGATCGCCGATCCTGTCGGAAACTTGTATCGGCTTTGGGGCGAGTTATTAAGTATATCCACGGAACCAAGACCACACCAAGAAACTAGGTAAATGTAGGTAAAAGCGGGTTTATAAACACCGTAAAAGTTTTACGTAGAATTAAGCCAAGCGATTTAGCTAGCAATCAGTAGTAATCTCTTAATAGATAAATATTCAGAAATTTGTCACATTTTCTTGACAAAAAGTAGAGATTTCGGAGTTGCCAAAAGCGAGAAATCGGGACGGGGTTGGTGTTTCAAGTCGCGGGGCTATCCAGGAAACATCCGCTCCCCAAGTCCTGCTGACACAAATCACTCATCAAGAGCCAATGGATCACATTTACTCCCGTAGTTGAATCACATAAAAATTGGAAAAATCAGTCAATACTGTCAAGAGCGAGTTCAAAAAAAACACATGATGACCACCCAAACGCTTTTACCTCAATTTACTATTGCAGAGCTAGTCTTTCAGGTATATCACTCCGGTCTGCTGACTCCCACTCACCGACAACA
Organism: Microcoleus sp. S13_C3; assembly: GCF_036700905.1. Lineage (NCBI taxonomy): Bacteria > Bacillati > Cyanobacteriota > Cyanophyceae > Oscillatoriales > Microcoleaceae > Microcoleus > Microcoleus sp. S13_C3. The sequence continues at coordinate 16,025 of NZ_JAUBPT010000046.1, forward strand.
GCTCAAGGCAGCCCTGTTAAATGACTGTCTTACCGAAGAAGATCAAACAGCCATCAACCGCTTGCTCCACGCCGTTCGCCGGGGCTGGCTGAAAGTTGTAGATTAAACTCGGTTCCAAATTTTTGGCCACTACTCTTTAAATGCACTGTCACTTGAAGGCAGAATTAAATCCCCTTAAAAAAATCCGGCATTAGCCTAAATGTAGGGTGCGCCACAAGCACCCTGCGGTTTTAACTTCTATTTTGTCAGCTTATTTACTCAGAGATTGTGCCGTCAGGCATCATGGCCTCTCTGAGATTCGCTTCATTCAAATTTGTCCCGCGCAAAGAAGCTTGATGCAAGTTTGCTCCCCGGAGATTTGCTCCCTTAAGGGAAACTCCGCTCAAATCTGCTTGATGGAGATTTGCACAGCTCAAGTTAGCTCCGCTCAAATCGGCTCCCTTCAAATCAGCTTTTTCCAGATTTGCTTCCGTCAAATTTGCCCAACTCAGATTTGCTTGAGTTAGGTTAGCACGGCTGAGGTCAGCTTGTGTTAAGTTCGCATCGGTTAAATTTGCTTTGCTCAGGTTGATTCCGCAAAGCTTGACTTCTGTCAAGTTTGCACCTTGCAAGTTAGCGTTAACTGCATAAACTTGAATCAAAATTGCCCCCTGAAGGTTTGCATCTCTCATGTCTGCACCCCTGAGACTCGCCCCCGTTAAATCGGCCCCGCTGAGCAGGACACTCCGCAAGATGGCTCCGCTCAAGTTCGCCCCCACCGCCTCGCATTCGCCAAAATTAGCGGACATGAGGTTGGCTTGGGAGAGGTTGGCTTGACTGATATCTGCTTGATACAGATTAGCTCTGTACAGGGTGAGACCGATCGAATTTGCACCTTTTAAATTAGCGTGACTCAGGTCAATATCGCGCAAATTTGTCCTTGAGATATTGGCATCGCTCAGGTCTACTTTGTGAAAAACCCGTTCTCCGGCTGCATACCGTCTGAGAAGTTCCTCTGCATCCATGTCATTTTCCCCAAAATAATTAATAATACCTTTGATATTTCAATAATATTAGGATTGACATCCACCCAGGCGTAAACGCACGGGGATTCCCAAACCTCACGATTCAGGTTTCTGCTTCTGTCCCTTACGGGGTTTCGCACCAGCCTTAACAGATTTACTCTGTTCTGGTCTTACAGTCGCTCCACAGACTGACACGGCAAGCCCTGCCGCCAAAATATTTTTTGCCGCATTAATATCTCGGTCATGGTGAGTGTCGCAATTAGGACAATCCCATTCCCGGATATTCAACTGCATCTTGTTAACGATGTGTCCGCAATTACCACACCGTTTTGAACTCGGAAACCATCGGTCAATCTTAATTAAAGTACGACCGTACCAATCGCACTTGTAATCTAGTTGTCTCACTAATTCCCCCCAACTTGCATCACTTATAGAAGCGGCAAGTTTGGGATTTTTAATCATGTTCTTCACAGCTAAGTTTTCTACGGCGATGGTTTGGTTTTCACGCACCAACCGTGTTGTTAGCTTATGAAGATTATCTTTCCTTGCATCACTAATTTCTTGATGCACTTTCGCTACTTTGAGTCGTGCTTTGTGACGGTTGTTTGACCCTTTTTGTTTGCGACTTAAAGATTTTTGCGCTTTTCTAAGATTGCGATACTTTGCCTTGAATCCTTTGGGATTGGCAATCTTTTCGCCAGTGCTTAGAGTGAGCAAGCTTGTAACTCCCAGGTCGATACCGACTTGATTATCTGTTTTGGGTAATGCTTCAATTTCAACATCTACCAGCAGAGAAACTGACCACCTACCTGATGGTGCAAGCTTTACTGTAATAGTTGATGGTCGGCAACCATCAGGTAGTGTCCGACTCCAGCGAATTGGTAACGCTTGTGTGCTTTTTGCTAGGTAGACTTGTCCATCTTTGAACTTAAATGATGACTTGGTAAATTCTGCACTACCACCGTTGCGTTTCTTTTTGAAGTTAGGATATTGTGCCCGCCCATCAAAAAAGTTGGTATAAGCCGTTTGTAAATGTCTCAAGCATTGCTGCAGTGGCACGCAGCTCACTTTGTTCAGAAAATCTAGTTCTTCAGTTTTCTTCCATTCGGTTAACATTGAAGAAGTCTCAGCATAGCCTAGCCGTTTGTGTTCTGCGTACCAAGCTTCCGTTCTTGTGGCTAAAGCACGGTTGTAGACCAAACGAACACAACCCAAAGTACGTCGCAACAAACTTTCTTGTTCCGGCGTTGGGTAGAATCGATAGCTGAAGGCTTTTAGTGTCATGCTGACCTTAAGTACGCTATTTCACATACTAGCACGTCTTGTGTGAAATGGTAGAGCTTAACAAAAATTCATGTAAAGCCGTCCTAAAAGGACGGGGTTTCAGACCCATTTTTTTGATGAGCGACCTTTACGTTTCTTGGCCTGAGTACCATCGGAAAATTGAGGATTTGGCTGTAAAAATTGAGGAATCTCAGTGGAAATTCGATCGAATTGTCTGTGTGGCGAGGGGAGGGCTGCGGGTTGGGGATACTCTGTCGCGGATTTTCGACAAACCTCTGGCGATTTTAGCGGCCTCGTCCTATGGTGGGGCCGAGGGAAATGTCCGGGGTGCGATCGAGTTTGCCCGCGATTTGACAATGGTGGGCGATAATTTGGGCAGCCGCATTCTCCTGGTTGACGATTTGGTGGATTCGGGAATTAGTTTAGAGCAAGGTATCGCTTGGCTGAAGAGTCGCTACGGCGAGGATATTCAGGAAATTCGGACTGCTGTACTCTGGTACAAGGCTTGTTCTGTTGCCAAGCCGGATTATTATGTAGATTATTTGGCTGACAATCCTTGGATTCACCAACCTTTTGAAATGTACGAAAAGATGAGTGCGGCTGATTTTGCGCCGAAAGTTGGGAGTTAGTAAAACCCGCTCTCAACGGAGTCTTTGATTTGTAGTTGTTCTTTAGCCCAAGCTCGAAATGCTCTCATTGTCGGGCTTCTGCCTTCGGTGTTGGCGCGATCGACATATTCGGGAATTACATCAATAATGGGAAAGTCAGGGAAATTTTGGCTAGTATCGGACTCAGTATATTTGCCCTCTTGAAGCAGATAAATTTTCAGGGTTCGCCCATCATATCTCCAAAGTTCCGGCACTTTCAAAGCTTGATAGCTATTTAAAGCGGTTTGTGAGGAGTTGTCAATCTCGATCGCTAAATCGGGAGGCGGGTCTACTGTTAAATCTATTCGATCCTTGCCTCTGACAGCAGCTTGGTTCTGAATATAGAAACAATCATCAGGTTCTACGCCGCTCTGCATATCTTTGCTTTTGAAGGTAGTGGAACCTAAAACTTCACAATCAACATTAAGTTCTTCCAGAAGTAACTTAACAAAGTCACCAATTAGTGATTTAGCTTTTTCATGTTTTGGGAGTGGCATCCTAATTTCCAGTGTTTCTTTGTAATAAGTAAGTCGAATTGCGTAACCTTCTCCTAACTCGTCTAGGATAGCTTCGTACATTTCCCAGCTAACGTTTTGTAACTGCACTTTATTGCCGGGGGGGACAATTAGTTGATTCAGTTCAAATAATGTTGATTTGGTTTCAGTTTGCATCGGTTGCTTGTAGGAATGGGACTCATAGCTCTATTTTATCAAGGGATTGAAGAATCGATTGCCCAAAACTTTAATAGAGTTTTGCCGATATTTTGCACTTTTTGGCATAGTCCGCCAGGGGTTAAAAACCCCTGTCTCATAGCTACAGTCCTCTGAAAGAGGACTGGATATTTATCAAGGTTGGGCAGTCGGTTTCAACCGACTGTCTTCTATGAGACGGGGAATTAATTCACTCCTAGGAATTGTGGGTAACTGCAAGTCTGCTGATACAATTAGCGAACCGAAAGAATACGATCGCCCAATTCCATACTATCTGCCAAAACTTCCTGCCGCGCCCACCTATCCGCCGCCAAAATATCGTCTAAACCAGGACTTTCACAGTTCTCGGCTTGATGTTTGTCGCACACCTTCTCAATCAACTTGGGAATATCCAAAAACTGAATCTTCTCCTCCAAAAATAGCGCTACCGCCTGTTCGTTTGCCGCATTCAGCACCGCAGGCATCGAACCGCCCGCACGTCCCGCCGCGTAAGCCAACTGCATACAAGGATACTTTTCGTGGTCGGGTTCTCGGAAAGTTAAATCCCCAGCTTTTACCAAATCCAGCCGTTCCCAATCTGTATGAATTCGCTCCGGCCAAGACAAAGCATAAAGCAGTGGCAATCGCATATCCGGCCATCCCAATTGCGCCAAAACCGAGGTATCTTGCAGCTCAATTAACGAGTGAATTATGCTCTGAGGATGGATGACAATATCAATGTCGTCATAATCCATCCCGAACAAGTAATGAGCCTCAATTACTTCTAATCCTTTATTCATCAAAGTAGCAGAATCGATCGTGATTTTCTGCCCCATCGACCAATTCGGATGTTTCAAAGCATCGGCTACTGTTACTCCGGCTAATTTGTCGATCGGCAAATCTCGAAAAGAACCCCCCGAAGCGGTGAGAATAATTCGCCGCAACCCGCCAACCATAACACCTTGGAGGCACTGAAAAATGGCCGAATGTTCCGAGTCAGCCGGCAATATTTTAACGCCGTATTTTTCGATTAAGGGGTTGACAACGGGGCCCCCTGCGATTAATGTTTCTTTATTGGCTAAGGCAATATCTTTGCCTGCTTTGATAGCCGCAATTGTTGGCAGCAAACCGGCACAGCCAACTATGCCGGTGACGACGGCTTGAGCGTCGCCGTATTGGGCAACTTCGACAACGCCTGACTCGCCAGCAAGTAAAATAGGTTGAGGGTCGAGGTCTGCGATCGCCTCCTTCAATTCCTGTAATTTATCTTCGTCGCAAACCGCGACAATCTCCGGTCTAAACTGGCGAATTTGCTGGGCCAGCAACGTTACATTTCGTCCGGCGGTTAACCCGACAATCCGAAATTTGTCGGGGTATTGAGCTACAATATCCAGAGTTTGAGTGCCGATCGAGCCTGTGGAACCGAGAAGAGTTATTGCTTTCACAATTTTTTAATGTTTTGTGGATTATTCTAATATTACGATTGCGGGGATAAAAATTAGTGGTTAACTATTGCGTGGAAAGCACATTCGATGGAATCATATTTTGAGTGACCGAAAGCATCCAGGATACAAGCCCCCGGATTGATCCGTCCAGAAATAAAAAACCTGTATCCGATAAAGGAGCCCCCGAATTTATCCGTGGGGTCAATGCTTCAATCTAAAATCTAAAATCTAAAATCTAAAATCGATTGACCACCTAGTGCCAGATTTCATGCAGAATAGGGAAAATTTTGCTGATGACCGTGAGGACATCAGTGTCTCGATCGCCGAAAATATAGAGGAAGGTCGATCGCAGCTACCGTCGAGTTTGGTTTGGGCGATCGCTACTGCTGCGGCAATTTTCTTTTTGTGTAGCAGTTTAAGGCACGCTTTATTCCAATCAACTGCTTTCGATTTGGGAATTTTTGACCAAGCAATTTACTTGATCAGCCAAAACCAAACGCCTTTTTCTTCTTTAATGGGGATTCATATTTTAGGGGATCACGCAGCGGTAATCTATTATCCGCTAGCTTGGCTGTACAAAATTTACCCGGATGTGCATTGGCTGCTGTTGGTACAAGCAGTTGCTTTATCCCTGGGGGCTTGGCCTACCTGGAGTTTAGCGCGTTTGGCAGGTTTAAATCAAGAACAATCCCGTGCGATCGCATTGATTTATTTGCTCTATCCGGTGGTATTTAACATCAATTTATTTGATTTTCACCCGGAAGTAATCGCTTTACCCCCACTTTTGGCAGCCATTTTGGCGGCGCGTTTAAATAAAATTGTGTGGTTTTGTACCGCTATTGTGTTAGTTCTCAGTTGCAAGGCGGTTTTGTCCCTAACCGTTGTTGCTATGGGTTTCTGGCTGTTTTTTTGCGAAAAAAAGCAACGGTACGGGGCGATCGCACTTTTGCTCGGTGCAGCTTGGTTTTTGATAGCTTCCCAGAAAATCATCCCCTTGTTTAGCGGCAGCGAAGTCGCTGGAGTCGGGCGCTACAGCTATTTAGGCAAATCCGTACTAGAAATTATCATCAATCTCATATTAAAACCACAGTTAGTATTAGGAAAAATCCTTTCTTTCGATACATTCAAATATTTATTTCTCCTCACCTTACCTGTGATTTGGCTGCTATTGCCATTTTCGGGAAAACTACGCCTACAATATTTAACAGCGCTAATTCCTGCCATCCCTACCCTGCTGATCAATATCCTCTCTGACTTGTCATTTCAACGCAGCTTAGCCTATCAGTATTCAGTGCCTGTAATTCCATTTTTATTTTTAGCAGTAATCGCGAAGGAAGAAACAAGGAAGAGGGAAGAAAGAAAAGGCAACAAGGAAGAGGATAAAGCAAATAAGCAACAGTTTTTAACATGGCTCAATCTGCCACAATTTAAAAACTTCCGAATTTCTCAACTTTGGCAAGGAATTCAGTTGCCGAGAATCATGATAATTTGGTCGTTAATAATTTTCCTATTTCTGGGCGAATATAAAGATTTTTATCTGTACCTAAATAGACTAGATACCTGGCAAGCTACACGCGAAGCAGTCGCACAAGTTCAACCCCAAAGCAGTATTTTAACAGATAATAGACTTGCCCCTCACTTTGCCCACCGCCCAATAGTAAAATTGCTGTCACAAATTTCGCCTCAAACAAATTTAGCTGAATTTCAATACATATTATTAAACCTGCGCCATCCCTGGCCTGATACTGAAAAACTTGGTGATACCTTAGCAAATCAACTTAAAAACTCTCCCAAGTTTCAATTAACTTATCAAAAAAACGAAGTTTTGCTATTTAAACGAATCGTTGATTAAACCAATAAAATGCTAACTTTAAAATCCCTAAAACATCATCCACTATTTTTAATGATTGTCGTGACAACGATAGTCTTATTTACGGCCAGCAGCGCGCGGCACGCTTTGTTTCAGTCAACTGCATTCGACTTAGCAATTTTTGACCAAGCAATTTATTTGATATCCCAAAATCAAACGCCATTTTCCTCTTTAATGGCAATAAATATTTGGGGGGATCACGCCGCTTTTATTTTCTATCCACTAGCTTTACTTTACAAAATATATCCAGATGTTCACTGGCTTTTTTTAGTACAAGCTGTTTCCCTAGCTTTAGGCATTTGGCCGAGTTGGAGTTTGGCACGTCAAGCGGGATTAAACGAAGAGAAAGCAATTGCAATTTCAGCCGTATATCTGCTTTATCCCGCAGTATTTAATGTCAATCTCTTCGACTTCCACCCAGAAGTAATTGCCTTACCAGCAATGCTAGCAGCAATCTTAGCCGCGAGGCTGAATAAAACCTTGTGGTTTTGTGCTGCTATTGTATTAGTTTTGAGCTGCAAAGCCGTGCTATCTTTAACTGTGGCTGCGATGGGTTTGTGGCTGTTGTGTTTTGACAAAAAACGCAATTGTGGACTCATAGCTCTATTTTTAGGCGCGGGTTGGTTCCTGGTAGCTACTCAGGCAATTATACCGTATTTTAATCAGGGAAGAGAACACGCGGGAATCGGGCGCTATCAATATTTGGGAAAGTCGGTTTTGGAAATTGCTATTAATTTAATAGTGAAACCAAATCTAGTTTTAGGGCGTTTGTTTTCTTTAGATACTTTTGAATATTTAGCGTTATTGGTATTACCTATAATTTGGTGGCTGTCTCCGCGTCATCTGTCATCTTTAATTAGTGCTGTGCCGATGTTGGCGATGAATATTCTTTCCGATATTCCCGCTCAGCGGGATTTAATTCATCAATATTCTGTGCCGATATTGCCGTTTTTGTTGGTTGCCGTAATTTCCAGTTTAGCAGCTAGCAATCACCAAAAGGGAAAAACAATATTTGAGAGATTGCCACTTCCTAATTATCCATTGCCTAGAGTCATTGTAATTTGGTCGTTGATTGCTTTCTTAGCTTTAGCGAAATACGGCTATTTTTGGACTATTTATTTAAATGGGTTCGACACTTTGCCAGCTACCAGAGAGGCAATTTCTCTGGTTGAAACCAAAGGCAGTGTTTTAACAAATGCTCAGATTGCTCCGCACTTAGCGCACCGCCCTGTAGTAAAATTAACTCTGGCTAACGCGCCGCTTGCAAATCTCGCAGAATTTGATTATGTATTGCTGAACCTCAGATATCCTGGCTGGATGAGCGATCGAGCTTTTGTGGAAAACCTCATAACTAAACTAAAAAACAACCCTCAATTTCAACTCAAATATCAGCGAGACAACATATATCTATTTACTAAGAGTCCTTAGTCAGCAGTCATCAGTCATTAGTCATCAGTCATCAGTCATTCCCAATGCCCAATGCCCAATGCCCAATGCCCAATGCCCAATGCCCTCTAATCTTCCACTTTCAAAGCCCTTCTTGCCAACTTTACATAAGTTTTCACAGTTTCATAAGGCATTTCCAAATCAGCAGCAATATCAAACAAAGATTCTCCCAATTCCCGGCGCGCCAAAATCGTCGCCCAAGTTTCAGCAATCTCAGCAGCGCGACTTCCACCTTTACGCTTTCTGTGCGCCATAAACTTATTTGTCAATTCATCTATTCGCGCCGCCAATACGCTTTGTATCGATACTTCAGGTAGCGCTTCTGTCAACCATTGGGCTCGCGTTTGTCCCAATCCAAAAGTTGTTTTGTGGCCCGTGCCGCAGTAAGGCGCTAACCGCCCTAAAGCATAAAATAATTGTACAAAATCAGGGCGATTGTGAGCCGATCGCCCTAGCCCAAATTCCACAGCCCCAGTGAATCCCGTTACCATGCCTTTTTTGCCCGCCGCTACCTTTTGCGACTCCAATTTGTGGCGGCTAATAATTGCATTTTCATCAATCCAATTCAAAAATTCTGCTTGGTCAAAATTTCCACCCGAAAAGTTATTCCAGCGGCGCAAATAACTGTGAAAAACATTTTCGGGAACTGGCAGAGGGAAGTGATGCCCTTTGCTACGAAAGCTTGTAGGAGTCACAAAACTAAGTTTGATGGTTGGCGAAGATGGGGGTTCGGCTGTTAATAATTGCTGGTAAGTTGTGGGAGGAAAAGCAATATCCCAAGAGCGAATTACCAGCGGAGCATTTCGCAAATCTATCTCTTGGGGCAAATTTTGCAGCCACTGACTCAGCCACTGCACTACTGGCTTTGAAAGTCCTGTTACGTACCAGCGATAAATTCGATCGCCCAAAAGCTGAAATTCTTTGCCACCGGGGAGCAAATCACCTTCCAATCCCGAAATAGTAAAGGCTTTTTCTGACTGTTCATCGTGCAAAAGTTGCGATAAATCCGGGTCAGTTTGCTGTACTTGACCTAAAAACCAAGCGTGCAAACCTATAGCATACTGCGCGTACAGATAGCTAGGAGCGCGGGGAGTCAATTCAAACACTAATCCGACTAACTCGGTGTCAGCCGGCCAAATCAGCCCAGAAGGAGGAGATTTTTTGCTGTTGGTGCGGTTCGGGGAAGTTGCCATCAGATGCCACTAACAGGGACAGGGCTGTGCTATCTTATCCGATTTTTATCCCCTTTGGGGGATGATTGTTGAGGGCGATCGATCGCCCAAATCTTTTGGCAGCTCCAAAAACCCGCCCTGCTGCAAGTTTCCCGCACCCTCCGGGATAGACAAAAACCACTAAAAAACCAACAACCTAAAACTCAATCTTTGTCAAGGTTTTCCTCCTTGTAAGTAAACAGAAATATACAAGTGTTTAAAATCACATTCTGCGCTACAATTGTCAAAAGCTCGTAGCATCCTCAACTTCGATCCTAAACTATGAACACAACAGAAAAATCTAAACTCTCCAACGAAAAAACTTTGGAGGCGATGAAGAATTTCTCCGAAACCTACGCCAAGCGCACCGGAACTTTCTTTTGTTCTGAACCTTCCGTCACTGCTGTCGTGATAGAAGGACTAGCAAAACACAAGGATGAACTAGGCGCTCCCTTATGCCCTTGTCGCCATTACGAAGATAAAGAAGCCGAAGTAAAAGCCGCCTACTGGAACTGTCCCTGCATTCCCATGCGCGAGCGCAAAGAGTGTCACTGTATGTTATTTCTGACGCCAGATAACGATTTCGCTGGAACTAATCAGGAAATAGGAATGGATCAGATTCAAGCTGTCAGAGACACTATGTAATCGGTTAAGTAGGCGGTCGTGAAATGGCAGTAGTTTTGAAAACAGGTCGTTATTTTTCCTATTTTTAAGACTTAGCTATTTAACAAAAATCGATCGCCGCCTACTCAAACACACATCCGCCATCGAAAATCCCCAATCCCCAATCGAATGACAGAGGAAATGCCGATCGACTTTTGGCAAGGTATCGAACAGTTTAATAGTCAAGACTTTTATGCTTGTCACGACACACTAGAGGCTTTGTGGATGGAAGCTGGCGACCCAGAAAAAAGATTTTATCAGGGGATATTACAAATTGCCGTCGCGCTTTATCACTTAGGAAATCACAACTGGCGCGGTGCCGTAATCTTGCTGGGAGAAGGAATAAATCGGCTCAGTTATTATCAGCCCAGTTATGCCGGAATTGCCGTTGAAGACTTGCTCGGACAGAGTGCTAAACTTTTGAGCGCTTTGCAACAAGCAGGGCCGGAAAAAGTTGCTGATTTTGTACAGTTGTTCGCAGGTACAGAAGTCGCAGGCTTGCAATTGCCGCGAATTATAGCAGAAGCAAGAAGCCAGAAGCAATAAAAACTGATGTTTGAGCAATTAATAACGTCGTAATCGTTTTGGCGTTTGCTATACTGCGCGATGATCGCCAATTTTAAGTAAAGGCTTGTAGTCTCAGGTGCAGCACACCTTGCCTCACACTTAGGGGGCGGGCTGTCGCGCGGGCCCAGTCATAGAATTTATGTGTTGCTTCACAGGCTTTTGTGGCTGTTTCTGAGTAAGACAGTTGCAGCCACTCAGCAAAATAGCCAATTAAATTCGCTGTTGTCTTGCTAGGATAATTGGTTGAGACTGTCGGGTCAATCGATCGACCTCACGGGAATCTTTCTGGCCGTTAAGATAAAATACCTAACTGGAGATAATGCCCTTCAGCAATTTCACAAATTTTGAGGCTTGTAAGTTATGATGCTCTCCGCTAAACTACTTAATTCGCGAATATTTAAAGGATTATCGCTGCTGTTGCCCCTCACTCTGGCAGGCGCGATCGCCTCTCCCACTTACCCGCAAGCCGGCCCTCCCCGCACTCTCAGTGTGCGATCGGACATTCAAGAAGCCGACTCCAAAACCGGCATCGTGACAGCCCGCGGCAACGTGCAAATCAACTATCCAGCCCGCCAAATACAAGCAACTGCGGCTCAAGCTCAATACTTCAGCCGCGAGCGCCGGATCATTCTCAGCGGAGATGTTTACGTATTGCAGCAGGGCAACAGCCTGCGCGGCGAAACCATAACATACCTGATCGACGAAGGGCGGTTTATTGCCCTGCCAGACAACCCAGGACAGGTAGAATCTGTTTATCTGGTGGCCCCGGAACAAGATGCAGCAGCCCAAAATGCAGTGGGCTCCCCACGTCCAACTACAGCCCCCCGGTAACAGTGGCTCGCAGCAGCGAAATTTCGCCTCAGCCAAAACATACTGCTTGGGATAGATGCGAAATTTCGTCTTTATAAAACTCACAAACTTGGAAAGGTAAACTTTAAATTAGAGAGTCGATCGCACAAAGCTGCAGTCTGAAATTGAGCTTGTAGAGGTTGCCGGGAGCGAAAATGAAAATTGTACTCGAAAATATTCACAAATCCTACGGAAAACGCAATGTAGTTAGTCGCGTCAACCTGTCAGTAGCCCAAGGAGAAATCGTAGGCTTGCTCGGCCCCAACGGTGCCGGCAAAACCACAACATTTTACATAGCAACCGGATTAGAAAAACCAAATCAAGGCACCGTTTGGCTAAACGATTTAGACATCACTAAATTGGCGATGCACCAGCGAGCACATTTGGGAATTGGCTATCTCGCTCAAGAAGCAAGCATTTTCCGCAACATGAGCGTGCGGGACAACATTTTGTTAGTTTTAGAACAAACTCAAGTGCCGCGCTGGGAATGGCGCGAGCGAGTCGATTTCCTATTGCAAGAATTTCGCTTAGAAAAAATAGCATCCAGTTTGGGAATTCAAATATCGGGGGGAGAAAGACGACGGACTGAACTAGCCAGAGCCTTAGCCGCAGGGCGAGACGGCCCGATGTTCCTATTTTTAGACGAACCGTTTGCAGGCGTCGATCCGATCGCCGTAGACGAAATTCAAACCATTATTGCTAAACTGCGCGATCGCAAAATCGGCATCCTCATCACGGATCACAACGTCCGAGAAACCCTCGAAATTACCGATCGAGCCTACATCATGCGAGACGGCCAAATTTTAGCCTCCGGGGCTGAAGAAGAACTCTACAGCAACCCTTTAGTGCGACAGTATTACTTAGGTGACAACTTCGTGCGATAGTCTTTTGAAGGCATTCGGCCAACGGCAGAATTTTAGATTTTAGATTTTAGATCGAGGAGCAATCTGCGAGAACGCGCAACTATGAAAATAGCAATATCCAATTCTTTCAATCCCATCAACTGGCTGCCGAGAATTTCAGTAATGGACTGGTACATTACCAAAGAACTAATCGGCCCATTTTTATTTGGAGTCGGACTCTTTACATCCGTCGCCGTCACAGTTGGAGCCTTATTTGAATTAGTCCGCAGAGTAGCAGAATCCGGCCTCCCCTATGGCGCAGCCATAGAAATTTTTCTCCTGCAAATTCCCTACTTCGTAGTATTGGCTTTCCCCATGTCAATGCTGCTAGCAACCTTAATGGCTTACAGCCGAATGTCCAGCGACAGCGAACTCATCGCCCTCCGCAGTTGCGGAGTGAGCGTTTACCGATTGATACTGCCTGCTGTGATAATGAGTTTAATTGTTGCAGGCTTCACCTTTGCTTTGCAAGAGTTAGTTGTACCCGCCGCCAGCTACAGAGCTACTGTGACTTTAGACAGAGCCCTGAAGCGAGAAAAACCGATATTTCAAGATAGAAATATTATCTACACAGAATTTAGCAAACCAGAAAAAGGCGGCGACGAAATCCTCGCCCGCTTTTTTTATGCAGAACAATTTGACGGCCAGAAAATGAAAGGTTTAACAATTATCGATCGCTCCACCCCAGGCCTCAATCAAATCGTTTCTTCAGAATCAGCTACTTGGAATCCCTCAGAAAATACCTGGGATTTTTTCAACGGAACCGCTTATATAGTTGCTCCTGACGGTTCTTACCGCAATATAGTTAGGTTTCAACACCAGCAGTTGCAACTCCCCCGCACGCCCTTAGATTTAGCTGCTAGAGCGCGGGATTTCAAGGAAATGAACATTGCCCAAGCTTTAGAGCGTTTGGATATCATTAAAAACAGTGGCGACGAACCGCAAATTCGCAAATTAAAGGTGCGAATTCAAGAAAAATATGCTTTTCCTTTCGTGTGCATGGTATTTGGTTTAGTGGGAGCAGCTTTGGGAACTCAACCGCGCCGATCCGGTCGAGGAACGAGTTTTGGTATTAGCGTAGTTGTGATTTTTACTTACTACGTATTTTCTTTCATCACCAGTTCTATGGGCGTGAAAGCTGTTTTGACTCCGATTCTTTCGGCTTGGCTGCCCATCGTGTTTGGCTTGGGAATCGGGGGATTGTTGTTGGTGCGGGCCGCCGCTAGGTAAGTTTTACCACTAACATTGGGAATTGGAAATTGGGAATTGATAATATCTTTTTCGTGGTCGAACTTCCTTCATTTAAGGATTAGAAAAAGTATTGATTTCGCCGCCGCCAATGTAGCGTCCCGGAGTCAGGGAGCGGGGTGTAGCAAAAGTTTGAGGTTGAATGGGCTGCACGCCCTGATTTGTGTTTTGGGGAACAACTCCAAAGTTAGGCTGCTGCGGCAAATTAAGCTGACTCGGTGGAGGTGTTTGAAATTGAGAATTCGCTGAATTGGGAGAGAATTGAGGGCTAATTATCTTACTTCCCCCAATCACATTCGGAAAGGGAGATTGACCGACATTGGGAAGTAAAGGTGTTGGCGAAGGTATGGCTACTGGAAGTGCCACAGGTTGAACTTCTGGTGCGAAGCCGGAACCAGATAAATTAGTTTGGTAGGGATTTTTCGGCAAAGCCACCGGTGCAGCCGCTGCATTAATTTCGGGGAGGCTGGGTACTCTGGAATTTAACCCAGCAAATGATTCAGAGACTGTAGCTGTCGGTTTTAAGAATTCTTGAGATTCGTTGCTCACAGTATTTGTCGGAGCCACAAGTGGGGGAAGTGCTGTGGGAACATTCACAGGATTTGCTCCACCTTGAGCTGTAGCGGTCGTTGGGAGCAAATTTGTCGCATTTACTGCCGCCGGATCGGAAGCCGGTCGATCGAGCAATGTAGCCGAGTCTGCCGTTTTCTCAGGCGAAGCCGCTGTTGCCGAAGTGTTAGCAACAACGTATTTTTTCATAGCTGCTTGCAGCGGACTCAAAGGCAGAGAATTTTCCTTTTGTTTATCTGAATTAGCATCACTCGACGCCTGCGATAAAGTTGCTTTCGCTGTACCTCCAGACTCAGGCTCGATAGTTTTTATCCCGGAAGTCAGTCTCCCGCTGCCAGATAAACTCAACGCTGATGTTGCGTTTGAACTGGGCAAGCTGGAATTTTGGGGATTATTGTTTCCAGCCTCGACAGCAGGAGTTGCTAAATTTGGCAAGGGGGAAAATCCGCTGCTTCCTACCCGCTTGGGGGCTGAAGATGGCTGAGGAGTTTCTAACTCCCGATCTCGAAGTTCCTCGAATAAACCTTTGCTTTTTACTACTGATGAATTTAACAAGTTCAGTTCAGAAGCAGTAGAGCCATTAAACTGATTGACTAGCACTGGCGAGCTGTCGATTTCAGCCGCAATGGCGGTATCTTCAGCAGATAGTCCCGATAGCGAAACTGGATTGTTTGTGGCTGGTTCTTCTTCGCCATCTATGCTCAACCTTTCTGGATTTACAGAGACCTCCCAGATAAATAACCCCCCCGCACACAGCACGGCTAACGGAGCCCAAACCGCCGGTTGGGTCCAGTGGCGCAACCGCGCTATTAGATAGCGGACTGATGTAGGAAATCGCTTAAAAAGTGACATAGTTTTGCTTCCTTCCGATCGTGCGGATTTAAAACTATTTTTCCTAGTCTACCACATCAATCTTGATTATTTTTGCAAGGCCGGGGTAAGTGCGATCGGGAGCATCTCGGTTTGGCTTTTACTGTCGGTGTGCGATCGTCCGGCTCGCTATATTTATAGACTTTGCTGTGCGGGACGGCTCGGAGTCCCAAAAAACGCTTTTTACTTTCTGCCCAGATGCTGCCAGTACGATCGAACTTTTGATGGGAGCATCTCACCTTTGCAGCCCTCCGCTAGAAATTGGAGTTTTGAGGCAGGAGGCAGAAGGAAAGAGGCAGAAGGAAAGAGGCAGAAGGAAAGAGGCAGAAGGAAGGAGCCAAAAGAAGGAAGGAGCCAGAAGAAGTATTTTTACAAATATGAGATGCTCCCCTTGTGATTGAAAGTTGCGAAAGCTCAATGCAACCGGTGACAATCCATAAAGAACTGGTAGAAATATGTCTTGCTTTCCTTAAATTAAGGGGCATAAGATGATAAAATTGTATGGGATGCTGTGCCATGCCTGCCGGGTCTGTCAGCAGAGCAACCTCAAACCAAAATGTCTAACCAAAATGTCAAGGTAAAATTGGCAATTGCTGAGAACAACAGGAAGAGGAAAGTTGAGAGGAAATTAATGAAAAAAATAGTTGAAGTATTAGCAAATCGTGAACAACTAATAGATCGATCGCTGGAGATTGTGCTGTCGAAAATCTCAGAAGCCATAGCAGAACGCGGACTTTGTACGATCGCCGCAGCGGGCGGAAGCACACCGGAACCCCTCTACAGAGCGATCGCAGCCCAAGACCTGCCGTGGGATAAAATTCACGTGTTCTGGGGCGACGAACGCTACGTTCCCCCAGAACACCCAGACAGCAATCAAAAAATGGCGCGCCTCGCGTGGCTCGATCGAGTGAATATCCCCGCCCGCAACATCCACCCCATGCCCACAGCCGCCGGCGACCCCGCAGCCGACGCTGCCGCGCACCAAACCGAAGTGCAGCAGTTCTTCAAAGTATCCGAGGGCGAGTTTCCTGCCTTCGACATCATTTTATTGGGCATAGGAGACGACGCCCACACAGCCTCTCTATTTCCCGGCACAGCAGCCTTGCAAGTCCGCGACGCCCTAGTAACTGTCGGCAACAAAGACGGTCAACCCCGCATTACCTTTACAGTCCCCTTAATCAACCGGGCCCGGTGCGTCATCTTCATGGTCGCAGGAGCCAGCAAACAACCCGCTCTTGCTCAAATTTTTGCCCCCGCAGCCGACGAAATGACTTATCCAGCCAGACTCGTTCAACCAGAGGGCGAGCTTTGGTGGCTGCTCGATGCGGCTGCTGGCGAAGCAGTAAAATAGCCGACAGAGCCGCAAGCGTGCCAACACAGTCAGCATTATCACTAACTCCATCTTGCCCATCCCAGCTAACGTCACGGCGTCAGCTCAGTTGCTAGTATTAGCGAAGCAATATAAGAATTGTGGCGGTTAAAGTTAAAATTTGACCATATACACGACGAGTATTTTTATGAGGCTGATTTGAAAATCTGGCCGATAGCAAGGAGAAATCGATGATTGTCTGTCCCAATTGCAATCACCAGAACCCCGACGGGGCCAGCCAGTGTGAGGCTTGCTACACGCCTTTACCTGTTACCGCAAGTTGCTCGAACTGCGGTGCAGCAGTTCAGACAGATGCAGCATTTTGCGGCCAGTGTGGCTTTAACTTACGTCCGGGTTCCATAGTTCCAGAAGTTGAGGTGACAGTACCGTCCCCCTCGCCTGTAGGCCCCACAGTGGTATCGTCACCGGCGCCCGATTTAGTGCCACCCGAACCCCTGATGGCAATGGAACCTCTAGTTACCCTGAATAAGGGGCTCAACTTGGAAAAAACTCCCGCCAGCATTCCGACGATTCCAGATCCCCCGCCTTCGCCCTCGGTTCCTGTTACAACTGAATCTGTGGCAACACCAGTAAATATCTCTCCTCCGGTTCCTGGCCCACAGCCAGCAGGTGTAGCTAAAACTCAACTGCAACAGCAGTCGGCGCGCCTGCTACACGTTCAGACAAATACGCCGATGGAATTGCCTCACAGTCTGTCTGTGGTTCACATAGGCAAGCCAAATGACTTAGTACCGCCGGATATTGATGTTTCGGGATTTGCTAATTCTGAGATAGTTTCTCGGGTACACGCAAATCTCCGGGTGGAGGGAGATGCTTGCTACCTAGAAGATGTAGGCAGTTCCAACGGCACTTACGTCAACAATACTCCGCTACCCAAGGGAAACCGCCACCGGTTGCGACCGGGAGACCGCATCTCTCTGGGCAAAGGAGACCTGGTTACGTTTTTATTTCAAATCTCTTAGAGCGAGTTTGGATTGGGCGATCGAAAGTCTAAAATCTAAAATCGCATCTTGAGGCGCTCTACCAAAACTCAATGCTGCCAATGTGATTAAGCTGACCTTGCTACATCCACTCCAGTCTATACCCGTCCGCAGTTGGATCTTTGAAGACGAGCAGGTCGTCCGGATCGGGCGATCGACGGAAAACCACGTCGTTCTTTTTAGCGCTGTGGTTTCTCGTCGCCACATCGAATTGCGGCGCAGCGGCATAACTTGGGAACTGATCAATTTAGGTACCAACGGCACTTACCTCGATGGTAAGCCGATCGCTAAGGTTCCCATTGTGGACGGTCTGATCGTTCACTTGGCTCGCTCAGGGCCGAAAATTCAAATCAACGTAGGCCCGAATCAGTCCTCTGTCCAGTTAGGACAAATTACCGTCAAGCCCAGGGAGGCTAAGGAAATTCACGCTCCCTCGGGCGGCGTGCACATTAGCACGATTCCTGTTCCCGACCACAAAGAAGTTGGCACTTCCAGGGAAGAGGATGAGTTAACCGAGGCAGATAATACTCGCCATTATTCGCAAGAAGAATATTAAATCGGCTTCTTTGGACGATCGACATTTTTCAAAGGCGGCACTCAGGAGTTTATTTATGAGTACATCACCACAAATTGTTAGGCGCAGCGAACTGCTAAACCGCCGCACGATCGACCGCAGAACGGCGGAAGAGGTCGGCAGGGTAGATCGGGTTTGGCTCGATGCTCACTCCCAGCGGGCGATCGGCTTTACTTGCAAGTCGGGACTTTTGGGCAGCAAAAAAACTTGGTTCGCTTGGGCGCAAGTTGATACGGTGGGGGAAAATGTTTTTGTCACTATTAACCAGGAACTGCCCCCATTGCATCAGCCGGAACAAGCTGTTTGTCCGATCGGCCTTGAGGTACTCACGGACGCTGGTAATCAGGCAGGTGCAGTGGTTGACTACCTATTTGATGTCCGCACGGGTTCAGTCACCCACTACCTATTTAAATCGAGCGGCTGGCGCGGTGTTTTAGACGACATTTACTTGTTACCTGTGGCAGCTATTTCGACCATCGGCAGCAAGCGGGCGATCGTCTCTGAAGCTGCTGTATCGGAGCCCATCCAGTACGCGGAGGGACTGCACAAAAAAGTCGGTCTGGTAGCAGAGTTTTTACATGAAGATTTCGACAGAACTCTCAAAAATGTGGCAGGCGTGAAGCGGGGCGCTCAAAGTCTGGCGGAAAAATTCCAAGATAAAGCTCTCGAAGTCAGGGATGTAGCTCAAGAAAAAGTTGCAGAGTTGAAACGGCAAAGGCAAGAATCTGTCCAGCCAGAGCCGAAACCGGAGCCGCCTGAGTCAGATTTGAGCTGAAGTTTGGCCTTCCCCCTCGCCGGGGGACTAATTGCCGAGCGCATTTTGGGGCCGCCCGCGCGAGGAAGGTCGATCGGTATTTTCGCTATGAGAGAGTGATGCGTTGTCGCTCAAAATTCCAGTGCTGCTCAAAGCATTGTATTTTAAAGGTATCGCATCAATAAGGAAAATGTTAGCAACTCAAAATGACCTATGCTGTTTGATACAACTCACATCTTGCACCATTCTCAAGAACCGGCAAGATGCCTGTTCCACAAAGAGTGAATTTTATTGTGGAACAGGCATCTTGCCTGTTCCTAAACAAGTAATTGAGAATGGTGCAACATCTCAGATACAATCAACAAGTATTTTATCTAGAGACCCCAGGATTAATAATTGGTTAACTTCTTTCTTTGTAAACAGCAAGTCGTTGAGCAGTGACTGTGGCCCGATCGAGAACTCGAATCAGCGCTGCAACCAGCGCGGGTCTGAGTTGAATTCTCTGGTTCATCAGCGGGAAAAGGGTCATGAACCCCATGCCTAAAGGCAGGGGCTTGTAGACTGTCCGACTAACGCAAGCGGGATACAAGCCAGAACACGACCAGCCTCAGACGCAACGAGCGTCTACGTTTTCAAGGTCACGATACCTACAAATGCGTCGCTAGTTTGTAGCCCTATCGTTGGTTGTTAAACATCTGTAATGGGTTAAGGAAGTGCAGCCAACATGACAAGCCTTGAAAACATTGGCGAAGCGAACGTTACGAGCAATCAGAGGAGACGCAACAATGTCTAACTTTGTTTTTGTAATTGATACCAATCGCAAACCGCTATCACCCTGTAAACCAGGAATGGCAAGGCCATTGCTGAAAGCTGGAAAAGCAGCGGTATTTCTCCGCTATCCGTTTACGATTGTTTTGAAAAAAGCAGTTGAGACGAATCCTGAACCGCTAGAACTGAAATTAGATCCGGGATCGAAAGTCACGGGGGTTGCAATCAAACAGGGCAACAAGATTATCTTCGGAGCCGAACTGCAACACCGGGGCCAGCAAATTAAAGATGCACTTCTCTCTCGCCGTCAACTTAGGCGAGGAAGACGCAATCGCAAAACTCGATACCGTAAGGCGCGATTCCTCAATCGCACTCGCCCCGATGGTTGGCTCGCTCCATCGGGGCAACACCGAGTCGAAACAACACTTACATGGGGGAGCAAATTGATTCGACTCGCTCCCGTTGCCAGTATTGCTCAAGAGCTAGTGCGGTTCGACTTGCAACTCATGCAAAACCCTGAAATCTCAGGCGTTATGTATCAACAGGGAGAATTGCAGGGTTACGAAGTCCGGCAGTATCTCTTGGAAAAATGGCATCGGCAGTGCGCTTATTGCTCGGTTAAAGATGTACCTCTTGAGGTTGAACACATTCAACCCAAATCAAAAGGCGGTTCGGACAGAGTTTCCAATTTGACGATTGCTTGTCACAATTGCAACCGAAAGAAAGGCAATCAAGATGTTCGAGCATTTTTAGCAACTAAACCCGACCTGCTAAGCCGCATCCTCAAACAGGCAAAACTGCCTCTTAAAGATGCAGCAGCCATCAATTCAACCAGATGGGCATTATTTAATGCACTTAAAGAAACGGGATTGCCCGTCATTACTGGCACGGGCGGACAAACTAAGTTTAATCGCCATCGGTTAGGGTTGGCTAAATCGCACTGGCTTGATGCTGCGTGTGTGGGCAGCATTGATACGCTCAAAGTATTGACTTCAAAGCCTTTGTTGATTGTGGCAAAAGGTCAGGGGACACGACAGATGTGCGGCACAAACCAGTACGGATTTCCCATTCGGCACAAGTCCAGAGTGCAACTTCACAAAGGGTTTCAGACTGGCGATATTGTCAGCGCAACCGTTACCGCAGGGAAGAAAGTCGGCTCTTATACAGGGCGGCTTCTATGCCGTGCTTCAGGCAGTTTTGATATTGTAACGAAGGCTGGGAGAGTAACAGGTATTAGCCACAAGTATTGCAAAGCAATCCACAAAAAAGATGGCTATAGCTATGGGTTTTAAAAATATTTCAAGGCGACGGTCGTCGCTGCCGCTTTCCTCCCCATGTCTAAAGCCAGGGGCTTCTCGCTCGTTTTTCGGTGATTTGACCGATCGAATTGAGCGACTCAGCCATCGGCACAATCGCTCCCTCACAGACCAAATTAATCAAGCGGTTAAAACTGCTGTCCATCATTGGGAAGTTCACCCGATTAATAAAATCGTGTTTGGTTGTTACCGAGTACCGCAAAAATTTGCGCCTGCGCCAAAAGCTAACCGTCAAAAGTTGCTTCACCCTCAAGCAGCCAAAAGTTCGACTTTTCCGGCAAATAGAGGGAATCATGGCGCACTGATGACGGCTTTAAAAATCCAAATTTTTGCAGTTTTCTCCCAAAAAATCTCTCTGGAAGTATCCCCGTTTCTGTCTGGCGGTGGAGTGTCAAAACATCAGTGATTACCTTAACTCTTTTACATCCTATCCAGTCTGTCCCGGTTCAAAGTTGGTGTTTTGAATCAGAACCGGTGGTTCGCATCGGTCGATCGAACGACAATGATGTAATTATTTACAGCGCTGTAGTTTCCCGCCACCACGTAGAACTGTGGAATCACGCCCACGGCTGGGAAATTATTAATTTTGGTGCTAACGGCACTTATGTAGATGATAGACCGATCGCTCAGGTGTCAGTTGTGGACGGGATGACCATTCGCTTGGGCAATTCCGGGCCAAAAATCAGGATTCGGGTGGCCGCAACGAATCAACCGGGCAAAATAATCAAGCCACCGCAGCGGGAACTCCGCCCAAAGGACGAAGTTTCAAAAGACAGGTCAACTCCTTTGCCGGGGGGCGTGGGAATAATCCAAGACGATGAACTTGGAGGGATCACTCAAATCGATCTTGACTGACCCGCAGCTATCTATCCATCCCTGCTGGCTACTTCCCACAAAGAGACCGATGCCCAATTCGAGCGTCTAACTAATATTGTGGTAAGTCGCCTGATTTGCGCCTAAATATCCCTATACATTAATTAACAACTTCTATAGTAGGATTTCACCCTTCTAAAGATAAGATTGGGGGGAGATCGATCGATCTTAGCTCACTTTCGCTGCTTGCCCAGCGGCGGTAATCTAAGAGCAACTGGTGCATCAACCGCTGTTTGACGCTCAGCAGTACGCTCTTGAGCAAAGCATTCCCCGTTGCTTCTAAAATGGGTTTGGGCGTCAGCCAAAACGGCGGCGGTAATTCTACTTGCACTTCCAAATCCGCTTTTCCCTTCAAGTATGCTACCCCGCTGCTTTGGTGTACACAAAGCTTTCCTTTGAGATTGAGAGCAAAGCGATCGTTGATATAACCCACGCCGAGAATTTCGCAGGCGACTGACTCCAAATTGATTGTGCCATCCGACTGGGCCCACACCCTCATGTCTACTGTGGGTTGAATGCTCAGCATCATAAATTGTAACGGTCGCATTTTCAGGCGGAAACAGTCATCGTTTAGCTGTTGTGTGCGACTTTGATCGACAAGGGCGTTCACCAGTCGCCTCGGCTGGCGCAGATAATGTTGAATGGGAACCCGTTCCTCTGGTACGGCGAGCTCAACGGATTGGGAAGAATTAAAGCGGGTATACATGAGAAAATATCAAAATATAGGATTCCTAAGCATATCTTAATAAAGTATCACCTTTTTTAAGGTGACATCAGTCGCGCACCCTTGTCGCGCACGCTTGTCGCTAACCCAGCAATGTCATCCGAGAAATCACTGATAAAACCTTTCGGGACATCGCTAATTTTTCATCATACTTCCTAGCTGATGAGAGTAAAGCAAACATTTGTAACCTAAAATTGCCTCTAAATGAAAATTTCGTTAGCGAAGCCCTCGAAGAGGATCGCACATCTCGGCCCTGTTGGTACAAATGCAGAAACAGCGGCTCTAGCTTATGTCAATTGGTTGAGCCAAGAAACTAACTTGGAATGCACCCTATGTCCTTATTCCACCATTTCCCAAGCGCTAGAGGCATCTGCCGTAGGGCAGGTTGACTATTCAGTTGTGCCCGTCGAAAATTCGATCGAAGGCAGCGTGACTGTCACCTTAGATACACTGTGGCGACTCGATCAACTCCGCATTCAACACGCCTTAGTTTTGCCAATTTCCCATGCGCTGGTGTCTAATGCTAAAAATTTTAACGAGATTAAAAAAATTTACTCTCATCCGCAAGCGCTAGCTCAGTGTCAGGTATGGTTGGGGCAGTTTATTCCCTCAGCTCAATTAATTCCCGCCAACTCAACCACGGAAGCATTGCAATATCTGGAAGATACAAATGTAGCAGCGATATCTTCGCCAAGAGCGGCTGAACTTTACCATTTGCCAGTGTTAGCTCACCCCATTAATGATTATCCCGATAATTACACTCGATTCTGGGTACTCAGCAAGAGTTTGGGAGAAATCCCCAGCGTAGAACCAGGGGATCATTCATCCCTTAAATCCATTACCCAATCTGCTTCTAAGTTGATCCTCGATGCTTCACCGTCTAATTGCACCCATACCTCACTAGCTTTTAGCGTACCTGCCAATATGCCGGGAGCACTGGTAAAACCTTTGCAAGTATTTGCCAGTCGCGGTATTAATTTAAGTCGGATTGAATCTAGACCGACTAAACGATCGCTCGGAGAATATATTTTCTTTATGGACGTTGAGGCTAACGCCTGCCAAGCAGTTGTTCGCTCGGCACTCGATGAATTAAAAAATCACACAGAAACTTTAAAAATATTTGGTTGCTACAATGTACTGTCAGTAGTATAATTTATTTTTAAGTAAAACTTAGGAGGCTGGCGAGATGAATGCGGATGAACTTCTCAAGCGATACGCAGCCGGAGAAAGAAATTTTCATGAAACCAACTTGAAAGAGGCTTCTTTGCGAGAAGCTTTCCTAATTCATATTAATCTAGCCTGTGCAAATCTGAAGGAAATCAATTTTGCTTTGGCGAACTTAAGGGGGGCAAACTTAATAGCTGCCAAGCTAAAGAATGCTTGCCTGGTGATGACCAGCCTAAATGGGGCTAACCTGAGCGGAGCCGATCTAACTTTCGCAAGATTAACAGGAGCTGACCTGATTGACGCAAACCTGAAAAAAGCCAACTTGAGCGACACCAAAATGATTGGTGTTAATTTGAGGGGAGCAAACTTGGAAAACGCCAACTTGATGGAAGCAAACCTCCTAGATGCTTGCTTGGACAATACAAACCTTGAAAAAGCCAATCTAAGCGAGGCTAAACTGCGGGGAGCGAGTCTGAGAAGAGCCGACTTGAGAAACGCTTTTTTGTGTGAAAGTAACCTTGAGGGCGCTGACTTGAGAGGATCTGACTTGAGGGGTGCTAATTTGAGCGGGGCATTTTTGTGCGGCGCTAATCTGGACGGAGCTAAGTTAGATAAGGCAATTTTAAGTGGGGCAATACATTTTTGCGTCAGACAAGTTTGAGTTCACGCAATATATAACCGGAGAATCGGACAACTAAGGACTAAAAAATATACTATTGACTTGGCTGAAAGTGAAGTCTATTTGCTGCTGTACCTTAGCAAAATGAAGCTGCATCTTGAGGATCTCTTTCTTGGAATTAGCTTGAGCAATCTTACTTTCCAAAGCCAGCAAGTTGCGACTGAGAGTTTCTACTCGCACAGTTTGGTAGTCTAAGTCAATTTTTAGTTCTGCAGCCTGATCGAATTGAACCTGCTGGCGAACCACGGCGAGGCGGATTGAATTCTCATCCTGTTTCTGAAGAGCTAGCAAAGCTCGCTGCTGCCACTGGTTGGCTTGAGATTCAGCTTGATTGTACAGCCACTGAATCCGCAGTTGGGCGGAAATCGCAATGCCCACAGCCTGACGCAGTTCTTTGAGAGGTTCCTGAATTTCTAAGATTAATAGTTCCCAAAGATTCATCAGTTCGCTGGTAAATTCTTCGCGTTCTACAGAGGCTACCAGTGCTTCTAATAGCAACAAATTTGGTTGCATTTGCTGCGTAATTGTCTCAAATATTAACTGTGCTTCGGACATTTGCCGATCGTAATTTTTTTCTGAGACTGCACGAGATGAGTGCTTTAATATTTTTTCCGTGCTGTCTAACTCAGCTTCTGAATCTGAACTTGAAGCTACAAAGGCCTGTAATTTTTCGCGGGCGATCGAATTCAGCCTTTGTCGAAGCAAATCGCAGGCCGCCCGCTGCACAGTCCCTGTTTCGCTTTGACAAATCTTGATGACTATTTTTAAGCCTGCATCGCCGTAATTCAAGGTCTCTCTCAGGGCGGCAATTCGATGTTCTTTGACAGAACTAGACAGCCGATGTTTAACTCCTGCTAGTCCGCCGAGCACTACACCGCCCACAGGAGGTGGCAGTTGACCGCCTCTAACTGCATCGTAGGGTTTCGGTTGGTCGTGATTTTCTAACACAAGCATCTAATTTAGAAACGGGCAAGATGCCCGTTCCACAGAATAATTTATTTTTGTGGAACGGGCATCTTGCCCGTTTCTAAATATTTGTGTAAAAGGTCTATTAATTCTCAATTATTTAATCTCCAATGCGAAAATCGCAAATCGAAAATGGTATGACTCTGTGTGATTCTTGCTTCCATGCAGGCAAAACCGATCGTACTTTTTGCCTGCCCCATTGACTACTTGAGGGTATCTTTAAGTACAGTCCTCGCTGCCAAGTGATTGCGAGTAGAAGTCAAAATTTCGGTTTCGCGTTCCAATCTCGCAGCAGTATCTTGCAATTCTAAAAGAGTTTGCTGTTCTGTCGCTGCGCCGTAAAGGTAGCTGGCTACCCAATAGGACAATTCGGTGGGCAAACTGGGAATGTCTTCCGGCAGGTCGATCGGCTGATCCATTAATTTGCTGGAAAGGCGAACTACATCTCTCAGCAGTTGTTCGACATCTTTTCCCAAAGGTCTGAGGTCTTTTTGCGGCGGTTCGTCTTCCATCCATTCTACTAGACCGACTAAATAGGGTTTTTCCCGAACTGCGTCGAGCACTCGGAACCGCTGCTGTCCGAGGGTCATAATTTTCATGCGATCGTCCGGCAGGCGCTGGCAGTGAATCACTTCGGCGCAACAGCCAACGGCAGAGACTTTGTTTTGGTTGGGGTCCCACATGAGCACACCGAAACGCCGATCGCCCTCCAGAATCGTATTCATCATGATTCGATAGCGAAACTCGAAGATTTGCAGCGGCAGCGGTCTACCTGGAAATAGAACCACTTCCGGCAACGGAAATAAGGGGAGTTCGCGAACTGCTACAGAGGAAGAGGATGCCATTGTCGCTCAAAAGTGACGGTACTTGCGCTTATTTTTCTTACTTTAACTGATTAAAGGCAATTCCGGGGCAGGAGCGATCGGGGGGAAATGCGACGCGGGCGATCGTCAATGCTGCCAGCACCCGCTACGAGCTTAAAAAAGCCGTCCTGCCGTCAAAATGAGCAAAATTATGTTTTTGCTTAACCAACGATGTCAAATGCGATCTAGCGTTTACCTAAAATCCCTGCATATTGTCGATCGGGGTTTGGATGCAGGCTTACACGAGCTGCCGTGCAATGGCAACTGCCATTAGGAAGATTTATTTAAGTGGACTTTCCGGATGTCTGCCACCGATCACCGTAAATACTTAATATAGGCAGATTTATTCAATAAGTAACACGGGACTGACTCAAGAGCAGTTTACCGCAACACTCGGCGTGGTGTTTTCTACCCAGAACCATTTACAAATCACCCGAAAAAACACTCCACCCTGACTAACATGATTAATTCTAATATCGAAAAGGCTATTCTTTTCATCGATGCTAAAATTGCCGATTATCAAACATTGGCAGCAGGAGTAGAAGCAGGAACAGAAGTAATTATTCTTGACGCTACAAAAGATGGCATTAGCCAAATTACTGAAGAACTTGCAAATCGCCACGCTATTTCGGGAGTGCATATTGTTTCCCACGGTGCGCCCGGTTGCGTGTATTTGGGAAATGCCCAACTCAGCCTAGATACTCTGAGCAAGTATGCCCAACAACTGAAACAGTGGTTTGTAGCCGGTGAAAGTGCATCACCGAGCTTGTTTCTTTATGGCTGTCAAGTCGCCGCAGGAGATGCAGGTACAGAATTTCTCGCCAAATTAAGGACTTTGATTGGCGCAAATATTGCGGCCTCAGCTAACTTAACTGGGAATGCTGCATTGGGCGGTGACTGGGAGTTATAAGTCGCTCTAGGAGAAGGCAAATTTGCCTCTGCGTTTACTCCAGAAACGATGGCAAATTATGCTTCTGTATTATTGATTTCTTCTTCTTTGTCAGAAGTAGAAAAAAGTTTAGCAGATGCCAAAGTTAGCATATCTGCAACCGCAAAAAAAGCCCTCCAAGATATCCTCGATACTTTAAAGCCATTAACTTTTGAGATTAAAGCCGATTCAATTACAGCCACTTATAACGGTGCTGGCTCTCTAGCAGATATATTGAAATCTGTGGGAGTTCCTACCACTACAGCAAGTCCGATATTAACCGGCTCAATCAACAATCCCAGCTTAACCATAGGCGCTTTAAACACCGACAACCCCACTTATACCTTCTCTGGAGCAATCAGCGAAAAAACCGTAAAATTTGATTATCAAAAAGGTCAAGAGTTAAAAGTAGCCTATACCGGAGATATTTCTTTAGCTGATCTATTGAAAACTGTTGGCGTGACCGACACCCAAGGAAGCGCGCTATTAACCGGCTCTATAACCGCTCCTAGCTTGACAGTGGACAGCAGCAAGTCCCCTTCCGCTTATAAGTTCTCTGGAGCAATCAGCGGAAAAACCGTAACATTTGATTATCAAAAGGGTCAAGCTTTAAAAGTCACCTATACCGGAGATATTTCTTTAGCTGATCTATTGAAAACTGTTGGCGTGACCGACACCCAAGGAAGCGCGCTATTA
>NZ_JAUBPT010000046.1:44067-49922 GCF_036700905.1 Microcoleus sp. S13_C3
GCTCCTAGCTTGACAGTGGACAGCAGCAAGTCCCCTTCCGCTTATAAGTTCTCTGGAGCAATCAGCGGAAAAACCGTTACGTTCGAGTATCAAAAAGGTCAAGAGTTAAAAGTCGCCTATACCGGAGATATTTCTTTAGCTGACCTGTTGAAAACTGTTGGCGTGACCGACACCCAAGGAAGCACGCTATTAACCGGCACTATCAACAATCCCAGCTTGACAGTGGACAGCAGCAAGTCCCCTTCCGCTTATAAGTTCTCTGGAAAAATCAGCGGACAAGACGTTACGTTCGAGTATCAAAAGGGTCAAGAGTTAAAAGTCGCCTATACCGGAGATATTTCTTTAGCTGACCTCTTGAAAAAAGTAGGAATTACTGTAGAAAGCGAAGTTGCTATTTTAAACAACTCTATATCGGATGCCAGTTTAACAATTAGCAATTTAAGTGGCAAAAATACCAGCTATAAACTCACGGGAAACATCAGTAAAAAACCGATTGAGTTAAATTTATCAAAAGAACAAATTAAAATTACCTATCAGGGAGAGACATCCCTAGTTGAGATATTCAAAGGAGTTCCTGGTGTAGAAACAATTGCGACAGCATTATCCGTACCCATAACCAATCCCAGCTTCGGAATAGGGAAACTTGATACCCCCAATAAAACTTATGAAATCTCTGGAATTGCCAACTTTAACAAGGGCAATAACGGTCTCGCAGAATTTATTGACAAGAAACTGAAAATTCCACAATTAGACCTAATCACAAAGGTAGATTCAAACGGAGCCAGCCTCAAAGGAAAGTTTAATATAGATAGTCCGCTGTTTGGAGATAAAAACTCGCAGACAGACTTCAGTGCCACCCTCACCGACGCCGCCTTGGAATTAGCAGTTAGAAATGCGACAGCAAGTTTTGGTATTGAGGGAAATGTCCTCCTCAAAAACTACGATCCTGTCCAAAAAAATGAACCAGAATTAAAGCTTTTTGGCCAACTTCGTTTAGAGCCAACTTCACTCACAGCAAGCTTTCAAGTAGGTTCAAGTACGCCTTGGAAAGAACCCTTTGGTTTGCGTAACTCAGAACTCCGAAATTTATCGTTTCAGCTTGGCGGCAGTTATGTAGCCCCCTACATTGATAATATTGGACTCCTTGCAGATTTGAAAGTGGGTGGCTTGGATGTCAAGTCTGCTTTATTCATAGCTCCCAAAGCACCCGATAAATTTGGGATGGAATTAACGGTCTATCAACCAATTGGCTTGGTGGACATTTGGTCGGTGCCCCTTAGTGTTGTAGGAGTTGATAACTCAGGTTTTGTCGGAAAAACCAAGAACTTTTTGAAAGATGTCTTAGATGTTACTATTGTATCTATCGATGGCCCAGATGCAGGTACTGAGCTCGATCCTCTCATCAAGTTTGCGCCGGTGGAAACCACGTTTGCGAAGACTACTTTAACCCAAGGAATTGCCGTCAATGGCAAAGTAAATGCTTGGGGAAAAGAAGCTACTCTAAATCTCGCCGCAAATCCCTTCTCTAGCGCTCCAAGTTTAAGCGGAAATTTGAATATTCCTGAAATTGACTTAGGATTTTTGAAGCTGACAGGAGCAGATGGTTCCACCGATAAGACTTTGAATTTAAAAGTCAACGTAAGTCCAACTGAACAATATCTCAAAGGGGACGGTAAGCTTGTAATTTTTGGGGCTGAAGTTGCGAAAGCGAACGTGGAATTTACAACCACGAGTGCCAAAATCAAGGATTTTGATTTGAATTTAGGACTCGTAGCACTAGATATTAACGATTTTTCAGTTGATATTAAGGAAAAGACGGCGAGTGGATCCGGTGCAGTGAAGATTCTTGGTCGAGAAGTTGCCGGAGCTAAGATAAATGCTGATAGTAATGGTCTGAAAGTTGAAGGAAATCTTGACTTATTTGGGGTCTTATCAATCGAGGAGGCGAAAATTGATATCAAAAGTTCAACCGATATAAAAATCGGAGGGAGAGCCAAAATTTTCGGTCGAAATTTAGGCAGTGCCAACATCAGTCTACAGAATGGCAAGCTAAACGTTACAGGCAGCATAGACATCGATATTCCGCTCGTTGGCAAGGTTGGGGCCAACCTGACGATTACCTCAGATGGTACACCTGATGGTTCCCAGGTAAAGGTAGGTTATCAAGCTGGATCGCTAAAGGGTGACTATACCGTGTCACTAGCTCCGCTCAGAAGTATCGAAGATTTGTTTGACCAAGTGACCGGCGCGGCCCTGGGTGCAGTCACAGATGTTGTAAATGGTGCCATTAATGACGTTGTGAATGGATTTAATAGTGCTACATCAGGTGTACTTGATACCTTCAATAAGGTAGGAAGAGCTTTTGAAAATGCTGCCTATGAAGTTGGGAGCTTTTTGGAAACTACATTTTCTAACAATCGCAATGGTAATGATAAAAACAACGAAATTTATGGAGATGATAAGGATAATCGGATGTATGGTCATCGAGGCAATGACAAGCTCGTAGGGCAGGGAGGTTCCGACCAAATTTGGGGTGGCCCTGACGGTGACCAAGTATGGGCGGGGAATGGCAATGACTATGTTTATGGTGAAAGTGGAGATGACAAGCTTCATGGTGAAAATGGAAATGACGAGATATACGGGGGTGATAACACCGATGTGATCTACGGTGACCGGGACAACGACAAACTTTACGGGGATTCGGGCAATGACCGCCTCTACGGTGGACCTGGTAAAGATTCTCTCAACGGGGGACGGGATCAAGACTATCTCTATGGTGAAGAAGAGGACGATGACCTGCGGGGTGATGAAGGTTCTGACGTTCTTTATGGTGGGGATGGCAAAGACACTCTCTATGGCGGACCAGACCAGGATCGTCTCTACGGTGACGCAGGCAACGATTTGCTTTTAGGTGAAGGTGGTAAAGACGAAATCCACGGCTCTAACGGTGAAGACACCCTAAACGGCGACACTGACCAAGACGTTCTCTACGGTCAGCAAGGTCACGATTTACTCCAAGGTGGAGACGGGGACGATGTTCTCTATGGCGAAGACAATGGAAAACAGGGACAAACTTATAGTGGGTCTTGGGACAATGACACCCTAAACGGTGACAATGGCAAGGATTATCTCTTCGGAGGTGTTGGCAACGATATTCTCAATGGTGGTGAAGATAATGATGCTCTAGATGGGGGAGCTGGCGATGACAAACTTGATGGGGGAACGGGTAACGACTATCTAGATGGTCGAGAAGGCAACGACTCTCTTAACGGCAGCGCCGGTAATGATACGCTCTATGGTAAAGAAGGGAATGACCTTCTTGATGGCTATCATGATCGAGACTACCTCAATGGGGGTGAGGGCAACGATACGCTCTACAGTCATGAAGGCGATGACATCCTGAAAGGAGAAGCAGGAGAGGACTATCTTGCCAGTGGGATTGGTAACGATCGCCTTGATGGTGGAGAGGGGAACGACTCCCTTTATGGTGAGGAAGATAATGATACGCTCTCTGGTGGAAATGGCAGTAATGTCCTTGATGGAGGTGGCGGTATCGATACTGCCGATTACCGATTTGCTGGAAGTCCTGTCACTGCCAATTTAAACTCGGGTGAAGCTACTTTTTCTAACAATGTCGCTCGGTTAATTTCGATTGAAAATATCATTGGTTCGGCTCAGAACGACACATTGGTTGGTAATGATCTAGGTAATATCCTCTTGGGTGGCGATGGCAACGACTACTTCGATCCTGGGACTGGTAACGATACCATCGATGGAGGTTCTGGTAACGATACCTTGATTTTGAGGGGTAATAAGGATGACTATACGTTTACCGATTTAAATTCCTCCGGCGGTAAAAACTGGCAAATTACTCGTCAAAATAGTGTAAAAGTTGTCATCGACGTTGAGAAGTTTGAGTTTGATAATTCGGTGCCAATTCTGAAGCCAAGTAGTTTTGCCGGCCCTTCAGGTAGCAACTCAGGAAGTAACTCAGGCAGCAATTCAGGTAGCGATTCAGGCAGCAATTCAGGCAGCAATTCAGGCAGCAATTCAGGCAGCAATTCAGGTACTAACTCAGGTAGCAACTCAGGAACCAAGGTACCAGCAGCATCTAGCTATTTCCAGGGGGGTGGCAGTCTCTCCAATGGCCCTTTAGCAGATGCGACAGTCTTCATAGATACCAACGGCAACTTCAAACCGGATGAAGGCGAACTGCAAACCACCACCGACGACAACGGAGAATACAATTTTGACGAGTCGAAAATTGCTGCATTAGATGTCAAGGGAGACGGAAAAATTGACTCGAAAGAAGGACAAATTGTAGGAATTGGCGGCATCGACACAACCACCGGCCTTCCTGCTACATTACCCCTAATTTCTCAATTAGGTTCGGGAACAGAAGCGACAACCACGACACCCTTAACCACCCTCCAAGCAGTTCTTTCAAGCCAAGGGATTGCGGCGGAACAAGTCGAAAGTTTGCTCGAAAAAATCTCAGGACTTCCCTTAGCTTCCCTGACTCAAACCTTAGATAACTTTGACCCCTTCGCCGCTATTGGTAAAGATGACACCACCGGCATTAATATTGCCTCTGGTCACATCAAAGTAATGAACTTGTTGCTCAATGGCACAGCATTCCTTAAAGCCGCAAAATATCAAGGTTCAGATGCGGAAATTCAGGTGATTGTTGCTCTAGGTGAAGTCTTGCAAAAGGTTGACACCTTTGACTTAAGCAAGGGCGATGATCTGCAAAAACTCTTTACTCAATTAACCCAAAAACACAATCTCTCTATTGCCAGCGAAGCTGTAACAGCAGTCTCCGAATTAGTGGCCCAAAGCAACCACTTAGTTGACGACTTAGTAACACAGGCGCTGACTCGTTCTGTTTCAGACGTTCTACCCAGCATCAGCCCAATCAAAAAAGCGGTCTACAGCACCTTACCCGAAGTCACCCAACAGCTAATCGAAGGAAAAATTACCGCCCAAGCATCCCAAACTAAACTCCAAGAATTACTGAAGGCAGACACTTTCTTAGTGCAGTATGCACTGAACGAAAAGCGCACTGTGAAAGTAACCGCCAGCCCAACCATCACCGAAGGCGATAGCAACAGCCAAGGAAAATTTACCATCACTCTGGGTGAAGCTGCCCCCGCTCAAGGGCTGAAAATCCTCTACACCCTCTCCGGTACTGCCTCTCTGGGACAAGATTACAGCACCAAAGGCGGTCAATTTGGGGAAATTAACATCGCACCTGGAGAAACTGAAGCTGTTATCGACCTCTCGGTGTTAGATGACTGTAGTTTAGACTAGCCAAAGATGAGAACGGTGGCAAAAGAAGAACTAGAGCCACCGCGCCGGGAGAGAATGAGAGTGAAAAAAACCTATCCACTCCCTAAATGAACAGTGAACGATTAAAGAACTTTCGTCAAGCAGCATACGATTTATTAGTGACAGCGAAAGATGCCACATTCGAGCTGATGGATGCAGTGATGACCACTCCGAATGCGTCGTGTTTAGCGGAATTTTCGCTCAATCCATTATTCAAGCGTCAATGGCCAAGCATCTATGAAGCATTACAAGACACAAGGCCAGACCGGAAAAAACTGATGCTGCTGTATCTAGAGCAATTACAGAAAGAAGCACCCCCAGCCCAACACATATTAGTAGCAATCGACCACACTGCATGGGGGAGACGAGATGCCAAAACATTAAAAGACAGAACCCATGAATATCAGAGAGGCTCCATTGTGGGTCAGGGATACAGTACCATTGCGTGGATACCTGAAGCTCAAGGAAGTTGGGCATTACCCCTGCTCCATGAAAGAATTAGTAGTGGGTCTTCACCCATACTTCAA
>NZ_JAUBPT010000352.1:0-1434 GCF_036700905.1 Microcoleus sp. S13_C3
ACCCCTACTCCCCAACAACCAGGGGGAGTAGGGGGTATGCGAGGGGGATCGAGATATGTGCAACTTCACATTAAATTAGTATTAAGTTGACACAAATGGGCGGCGTCCTGTTACCCGCAGGCTTTAAGAAGTCGGGGATTTAACATAAGATTAGATACACCTACTTAAAGCTAGATAAATGACAGTACCGCGTCTGGAACAATTTAGAGGTTGTCTGATCGGTCAGTGTCTCGGCGACGCTATAGGCTGTAGAGTAGAAGGCTATCCTCCGGAAGTTTGCCAAAACTTTGTCAACTACGAAGTTAGACTCAAAAAAATCAAAGATCGCGATCGTTTCGGCTTTCCTTTTGGTCAATACACCGACGACTCCCAACTCGCCCGCGAACTCCTCGAAAGCTATGTCGCTTGTGGCGAATTCGACCCCAGCGACTACGCCACCCGTATTGCTGACATTTTCGCTCAACAGCGCATTGTCGGGCGGGGTCGATCGACAGAAGAAGCTGCAAACCGCCTGATTCGGGGCGTTGCTTGGCAAGAAGCTGGTACTCGTGCTCCCAATGCTGGTAATGGCAGTGCGATGAGGGCTGGATCGATCGGCTTAATATTCTACGATGACCCGTCCCAGCTTGTACAAGCTGCTTGCGATCAAGGGCGCATCACCCATCAAGATTCGCGGTGTTCTGCCGGTGCTGTGGCGATCGCCGGGGCTGTGGCGATCGCCCTTCAATCTGACATGATGATTGACACTGAGCCATTTCTCGGCCAACTGAGCGAATGGGTAGCAGAAGTTGATTCTTCCTTTGCCGCTTTGCTCAAAGATTTGATTGATTGGGTGAAATTGCCCCCAGAGTCAGCCGTAGAGTTGATTTCTAAAGCTGGACTCCCGTTAAACTACGAGCACTCTTGGCAAGGAATTTCCCCTTTTGTAGTCGGTAGCGTCTTGTGGAGTTTATATGCGTTTTTGAGAACGCCTCAAGATTACTGGGAAACTCTCTGCACTAGCATCGCCGTCGGTGGCGATGTGGATACTACCGCAGCAATGGCTTGTGCTATCAGCGGGGCATTTCTGGGCCTAGAAGCCATCCCGAATCAACTAGCGGGATTTTTGAACGATCAAGGTACTTGGGGCCTGGGGGAATTGATTAAACTCGCTGACAATTGTTATCAGTTGAAAGTCAAGTTGTAGCCGCTTATCCTCATATCTTGCACCATTCTCAAGAACAGGCAAGATGCCTGTTCCACAAAAATTAAATGTTCTTGTGGAACAGGCATCTTGCCTGTTCATAAAGGGCTAATTGAGAATGGTGCAAGATATCAGTTCTCACAACTTAGGACTTATTATTAGGGCTAGATAAATTTGGGCGATCGATTGACCATAATATCCCGGCCGGGGCGGGTTTTTGAGATTGTCAATTATTGGCAGATATTGTTGGT
>NZ_JAUBPT010000047.1:0-49435 GCF_036700905.1 Microcoleus sp. S13_C3
TAGCTTTATTCCTGAACCTTGGCCAAGCCGTTCTCACTTTTCTACGGCTTAAATTTTAAAAACCTACCCCTGAAAGGCTCGCGGGGGGAGGGGGAGAGGGTTTTTGATGTGGGGACGGTCGATCGGTGTCAGCTTGGCCAAAACCTTGGTGAGATGTCTAAGGATGTAAAAAAATTATTTTGAGTTAATACTTGACATCCAATAATTAGAACGCTACAATAAAAGCACAGCTAAAAATATATATCGCATTCAAAATTAAGGAATGTTGATTGAGTCGTCTTAGCTACACGGTTTATAGCACTGGGGCAAGTTTCTAGCACCCCGTTGAGCGGAAAGTAAGTCTAATGTAGTTTTAACAAGTTCATACAAGCTTGAAAAAATCCCAACATTATTGAGTTCCATTTCCCTTCAGCGGGCTGCTACTAAACTCGTTCCAGTTCTGTAAACCCTGTAGCTAAGACGCTAATCAAATCCCTACAAAATTACAGTGTTTTGTGGTAACAGATTGTCCTGTGCCGAGATGTTCATTTTTGAGCAAATCCACAGGCAACGTTCCATTAATGCTAGATGCGTGATATGTCGAGGCTGTCCAGTCAACCTCTTTGAGGAAATAATCAAATGATGGACAATCATTCAGCAATTGGCAAACAAACAAAGCAGTTGCAGCCTGTAGTTTCTATTTACGTCGATCTTCAGAACACACACTTAACTCAAATTCTAGGTAGTCTATTGCTAGAATTTGCCAAATTTGAGGGGATCTTGATTGAGGCAAAAGTCTACTACAATTCACTCTGTCCCGATCAAGTCTCTGCAAAAAACAAGCTGCAAAGCCTTGGTTTTAAATGTATCGATGTTCCCTGTCCTCTAAAAAATAGTGCCGATAATCAATTGATGGTTCACTGTCTTGATGATATTTACAGCAATCGGCCTCCCGATACAGTTATCCTTGTATCAGGAGATGGGGACTTTGTAAACTCGGTTCGCAATTTAAAAGATCGCGGCAAAAAAGTTATAGTCTTTGCTCAGCGAGGTAATGTCAAACAAAAGCTGAAAGAACTTGTAGGTAGTGATTTCCACTTTCTTGATGAATTGCCTAGCTTGATAGCAGCCAAGACTCCGCAGCAAATAGAAAATGTTCAGTGTCATATCACTTGCAATGAGGCGATCGAGTACATGATTGCTGCTATCAAAACAGCATCAAAAAAAGATAAGCGCACATTGTTTAGCTGCATTGATAGTGTAATGCGTAACCTTTTTCCCAAATATCAGGGAGTAACTTCTGTTTGCAAACATCAGGGAAAAACATTTTCACGCTTTAGCGAGTTAGTTGATGCTGCTGTAAAGGATGGAAAAATCCGATGTCAGGATCAGCAATTGTTTGTAATAGAAGCAGACCGATTATCTGCATAAAGTTGCACAGTCCGCCAGGGAATGAATTCCCTGTCTAATAGCTAAAGTCGGTTAAAACCGACTGACATACAGTAAAAAAAACACCATCTTCAGTCCTCTTCAGAGGACTTTAGCTATGAGCCAGGGGTTTTAACCCCTGGCGGAATGACGGACTAACGGACTAATAGTATAACCGCCAAATATCTGTTAAAATTCACCTAACCGCCGATAGCAAAAATCCAGTTTATTTGATAAACTAGATTCTCCAAACAAACCGCTATTTGCGGCTATTTTATGTCCACATAATAACACCCAACTCCAAAAACAATAACCATTACAAAACCCCTATGCCATTAACTAATCAAACACAAGAGATAGAAATAACCCTTCCCGAATTCCACCATGAAAAACTGCTGCGCCAAGCGCTCACCCACCGTTCCTACGTCAACGAAAACCCCACATTCCGCGAAGAAGACAACGAACGCTTAGAATTTCTCGGCGATGCTTTGCTGACTTTTCTCAGCGGCGAATATCTCTATCAGCGTCATCCAGAAATGGGAGAAGACCAACTGACTCGCCGGCGTTCTGCATTAGTAGATGAAAAACAATTAGCCAGATTTGCTACTGAAATAGGTTTAGACTTAAAAATGCGGCTCGGAAAAGGAGCTTATCGAGAAGGTGGGATTACTAATCCAAATTTGCTCAGCAGCACTTTTGAAGCATTTATTGGCGCTTACTATCTCGACACACAAGACATGGATAAAGTTCGCAACTTTGTGCAACAAATGTTTGATTCTGTTCCCGAAAATGTTGTGGAAACTCGATCGACTGTAGACTCGAAAAATCGCTTTCAAGAATGGGTACAGGCCAATGGTGATACGACTCCCCCCAAATACGTGACAGTCCAAGCAGGAGGCACACCCCACAAGCCGGAATTTCTCGCTAAAGTGTATGTCGCAGAGAAACTCTATGGAGAAGGTAAAGGAAAAAGCAAAAAAGATGCTGAGAAAAATGCGGCAGAAGATGCGCTAGCAAAGCTGAAAAAACGCGGACTGATCTAAACTTGAAAACATCGGTAAAAACTACTAGCTTTTTTGTGCGCTTCCGGCGTTGGCCAAGCCCTCGAAAACGATCGCCCGAATTGATTGCCAGAGTGCACAATGGGCTATAATCAGGACTTGGGCAAGTGTTACCGCCGTCGATTGAGGGTTGCAATGACAGAAATTCGTTGACGAGTGCCCGATTGTAGATCGTAATTTTGGGAAATATCAGAGCAATTCATGTCTACTCAAAACCAGACTACCCTAACTGTTGAAGAAGC
Organism: Microcoleus sp. S13_C3; assembly: GCF_036700905.1. Lineage (NCBI taxonomy): Bacteria > Bacillati > Cyanobacteriota > Cyanophyceae > Oscillatoriales > Microcoleaceae > Microcoleus > Microcoleus sp. S13_C3. Next base: position 2,711 of record NZ_JAUBPT010000047.1, read on the forward strand.
ACAGCAAATCCTCAAAGATTTCACTTGTCTGGATATGCAATCTCTAGCATCGCCGCAGGAAAAACAGGCGCTGCGTCAAGCGATTTTGTTGGTAGCAAGTTTGTCTGATTATCAAATGTTGGGAGTGTGCGCTGCTTCGACGGATGAGGGGTTTTTAGCTTTAGAAGCTTATTTAAAAGCTTTGGGATATCAAGCTGTTTTAGAGCCCAATGCTGTCTCGACCTTTGCTGGTTCGGTTTATATTAAGTTCAATACTTTGAAGGGGTCGTATTATGTTGACGGCTATCCCGGAACTTACCGGGGCGTTTTGGTGTCGTGCCAATCTGCCTCAGAAGATGGAGTTACTGGCACTTACGGTCATTTACCTCTCGATTTATTTATTGATTAATTTGTCAGTTATCAGTTGTCCGTAGTCAGTCGATCGATTAAATTGAATCAAAAACTGACTGAAAGCATCCAGGATACAAGCCCCCGAATTTATCCGTGGGGTCAATGCTTCAATTCTTTAATCTTTAATCTAAAATCGCGCAATCGATTGACTGATGCACCTTACTAAGCTGTAGGGTGCGTCAGCCGATCGCCCTTCGATTCAGTTGAATCAAACAGCGACTGACGCACCTTACTAAGATTAACCCTTACCAACGATCAATTCTGCCTCTGGTGCCGGTGCGGTTTCTTCCGGGGGCAATCCCAAAATATCGCTGTACAAGTGGACGTATTTCCGTGCCGAAATATCCCAGCTAAAATCTTCTCTCATGCCGCGCTGTTGCAGTTCTCTCCACTTATCTTTATAGCGGAAACCTTCCCAAGTTCTGATCATGCAGGTGAACAAGTCGAGGGGTTCGTAGCGATCGAAACAGTAACCGGTACCGGTATTGTCGATCGGGTTGTTGTGGGAAACGGTATCCACTAAACCGCCGGTGCGGCGAACCATTGGCACGCACCCGTAGCGGAGGGCGAGCATTTGGCTGATGCCGCAGGGCTCGAAACGGCTGGGCATCAGGAAGCTGTCGCAGCCTGCGTAAACGCGCCGGGAGAGGGCCTCGTTGTAAAGTAGTTGGGTGGACATCCTACCGGGATAGCGGGCTGTCATTTGCCAGAGTTGGGTTTCGTAGTAGCGATCGCCCGTTCCGAGTACAATAAATTGAGCGTCGGTATAGGCCATGAACAGATCGAGCATTTGAATTATCAAATCCAATCCCTTCTGTTCTACCAGCCTTGTCACCATGCCGATCAAAAAGGCATTTTTATTCACTTCCAAACCGACTTCTTCTTGCAGCGCAATTTTATTAGCGGGGCGCTTTTCAATAGTATCAACACTAAATTGTTGATGGAGGTATTTGTCAGTTGCTGGGTTGTAAGATTCTGTATCAATTCCGTTCAAAATGCCCGATACTTTACCGCCGAGATAAGACAGCAAACCTTCCAAAGTTTCCCCATAAGCTGGGGTTTTGATTTGCTCGGCGTAAGTCGGTGAAACTGTATTTACTCGATCGGCAAACTGTACTGCGGCAGCCATTGTATTGTGACCTTGCATATACCAAGGACACCAAGTCATCTGCTCCAAACGCCAGCGCCACGGCCCTTGATAAGCTAAATTGTGAATAGTAAAAACCGTGCTGATATCGGGGTCTTGGCTCATCCAAACAGGTATCATCCCCGTATGCCAGTCGTGACAGTGAATAATTTGGGGCTTCCAGTGATTCCAGGCAAATTCAGCCGCAGCATTGGCAAAGAAAGTGAACCTCCAATCTTCATCTACACCGCCGTAAACGCGGCGCGGCAAGAAAGATGGATGTTGTAATAAGTATAAAGGTACATCGGTTCCCGGCAAAACAGTTTCAAACACCGAGAAGCTTTGGAACATGGCAGACCCATCCCAAACAGGTTTTTTGGGAACGTCCATTTTGTCGGGGACGAAACCGTAGTAGGGCATGAAGATGCGGACATCGTGGCCCATGCGCCGCAGAAATTTCGGCAAAGCGCCGACGACATCGCCCATACCGCCCACTTTGGCGAGGGGTGATGCTTCGGCGGATACAAATAAAATACGCATTATTTTTTTGTGTTCCTTGAGATTGTTACTCTAGATTAAGTTTAAATGGGGAGTGGCACAATATTAACGCGCCTGCCAAAAACAAGTATAAATCTGAGTTGCTGTAGCGATCGCACTTTACTCAAGAATGCGATCGCCCTTTTTCCATCCGCGTCGCTGTGTGGCGAACAAAAGAGCGATCGATTTTATGATAAATATTGAATAAAATCTGTAGGGGCGGGTTCACCAAAATATTTGCCACCCACAGATAATCTTGATAAACCCGCCCCCACCCAACCAATAACCCCGATCGACCATTTCCCCCACCGTTAAATACAATTAATTCTTAATTTCTGGGTGGGGTGGGGGCGGGTTTTTATCATTTGTCTGTGGTGTCAAATATCTAGGCGAACCCGCCCCTACATTGGTGGTTAAATGTGGGATAAAATCTACCGACAGCTACCGACTAATTCTGAGAATTTTCCTCAAAAGTCTCCTCAAATCCCGCTAGAAAATCATCCAAAGCTTCAGAGGCGATCGCCAAATTAATACTATCGGCATCTTCCAATCCCCAGGTATTCACACCAACCACTTGACCAGCCATATTAATCAACGGGCCGCCAGAATTTCCCGGATTAATCGCCGCATCAGTTTGCAACACCTTCACCTCAGCAACATCTTCTTCATCGTCGCCTTCTTCATATTCCTCTGGTTCGCGAATTGCACTCACAATACCTTGAGTTACAGTTGAAGCAAACTGCCCCAAAGGATTGCCCACAGCAATTACTCTATCTCCCACTTTCACATCCAAAGATAACTCTAGGGGAGGATATTCTTGGGGAGACTCGACTTGTTCCCCTGTGTTCGGGTCGAAGCTAAAATCGCTAATTAAGAGTAATGCTAAATCTTCTTCAGCATTACCAGTAAACACCACCTCTGCCAATCTCAATTTTCCGTCGTGAGTTTCGACTAAAACCTGTTCGATTTCATCTTCTTCATACAAGTAATCTTCATCGGCAATATCTTCTACCACGTGATAGTTCGTGACAATTATGTCCGGCGATACAAAGAACCCGCTTCCAGAAGAAATCTCTTCTTCTGTATCCCAATCCATGACGTAAATTGAAACTACGGAAGGCAAGACTTGCTCGACTACATCCGACAAACTTCCGGCTTGAGTTTTGAACTCTTTCAATTGCTTCTGCAAAGCTTGTTGGTCTGCCTGCATTTTGCTATATAGTTGCTGAACCTTTTTCAATTCCAGCTTTAATTGAATTTCTCTAGCGCTCATATTTGGCTTTTTCCTGAAATAAATTGCTGATTAATTTGGGATGTTTGATTGTAGATTGTGGATGGGGATGTTAAGAATTATAGGACTTACGAAAAAAAACCGGTTTTTACCATAAATCTTGGGCTATACAGCGAGACTTACATCATAAACCGGGTTGCTCAACACTCGTGCGGAGCGTCCTAAATTAGTCAGAAATTTTTGAAATCTATCGCGCAAGTCCTACCTAAAATCCCATCAAACATCTACAATCAGACTGCTACTCTACCTGTGAAAGACAAAGCAAACCGCCTCTTATTTTTATTTTACAAAAGGCGATAGATCGCGTCTCAAAGCATTGACAAAGAGATGCGGCTCGGTTTTATGAACCACGTTGAACTTGGACAAATATTTCCTCCAAAATTGCACTAGCACCCTGTTGGCGCAGTCGGTGAGCGAGGTCAATTCCCAGCATTTCAGCAGTCTCGGCGGCGCCGGAAACACTATCTTTGACGAATCGCTGGCCGTCGAGACTCGATACCATTCCGGTTAAGGTTAATTGACCGTTTTCTATTTTAGTATTGACGCCAATTGGCACTTGACAGCCGCCTTCTAATTCCCGCAGGAATGCGCGTTCGGCATAACATCTTTGGGCGGTTTCCGAGTGTTCGAGAGCTTTAATCAATGCCATGATTTCTGTGTCTCCGGCGCGGCATTCGATGCCCAAAGCACCTTGTCCGACGGCGTGAAGGGAGATATCAGCAGGGATAATTTGGTGGATGCGATCGCCCATTCCCAATCTTTCGAGGCCGGCAACTGCTAAAATAATCGCGTCGTAACCGCCCTCATCTAATTTAGCGAGTCTAGTATTGAGATTGCCGCGAATATCTTTAAATTCAAAATGAGGAAAATGGTGTCGCAGTTGAGCCAGCCGCCGCAGGGAAGAAGTGCCGATTACTGAACCTTCTGGGAGGGTGTCGAGTTGCTTGTCTTTGTGCTTGGAGTGAACTACCAGGGCGTCAGCGGGATTTTCCCGTTCGGTGACGCATCCTAAAATTAAACCTTCGGGCAAATTGGTAGGCAAATCTTTGAGGGAATGAACGGCAAAGTCCGTTTCATTGTTAATCATTCCCGTTTCTAATTCTTTGGTAAAAAGTCCTTTATCGCCAATTTTAGCGAGGGCGACATCAAGAATTATGTCCCCTTGGGTGGACATGGTGTGGACTTCAAAAGTGTGTTCCGGGAAGTGTTTCTGTAGCTGTTCTTGCACCCAGTGGGTTTGCACGAGAGCGAGTTGGCTTTTGCGGGAACCGATGCGAACGGTTCGGGAAGGGGCAGATGTGGTTGGGGACATAAGATCGATCGGAGGATAGCTTGAAATCAGCCAATATATTCACCTGATCTAGCGTACCGCAGGTGGGGACTTTAATTGCTGGTTGGCATAATTCGGGCGATAAAAGAGAAATACCAGATTTTGACCGCCTGTTTGAAAAAAGGATGCAACGGTAGGCAAGCTCCAGACCTTTACATAATAAGCCCTTGCAATCTAAAATCTAAAATCTAAAATCTAAAATGGTATGACTGCCAGTAGCAGTGAGTCTTGATGATGTTTCCCATCCAGCAGTGGGCGTCGCTGGCATGGGGGCGATCGACATTCCGAAGCAAAGCCTGCCGACGATGTATGATTTACTGAGATGTTGCACCATTGTCAATAAGCGTTTTAGGAACGGGCAAGATGCCCGTTCCACAAGAAAATCTACTCTTTGTGGAACAGGCCGGAAAGCCTGTTCTTGAGAATGCTGCAAGATGTAAGATTTACCTAGGGTCGAGCCGGATGAACCTGGTTGACATGAGGAGTTAGCTTAGCGGCAGCGAGAAAGAATTAGCTCAAAGGTTGCGCGATTGGGGAGAGAAATGTAGTTGCGAGGGGAAAAGGGCGATCGTAATTGCGATCGTACTTCTAAAGCCACCCAATAGCTTAGCATCAAAAGTGAATTTGTCAAATTACTAAAATCCTAAAACTATGAAAAGTGCTCTTGAGGTAGCTCGTTACTTTTTATGTCGTGTCGATCGAGAAGCAGGCGATACCATTTCTCCTCTGAAACTGCAAAAGCTCGTGTATTATGCACAAGCTTGGAGTTTAGTCTTTAGAAGCCAGCCGCTATTTTTTCAAGATATTGAAGCTTGGGTTTCCGGCCCCATTGTCCGCGATGTGTGGGATGAGTACAAAGCTTACAAATATAGCGATATTCCAGCTCCCGATAATTTTGAAGCAGAATTTGATGAAGATGAGATCGAGGTACTCGAAGAAGTCTGGAATGCTTATGGAGAATTAAGCGCTAAACATCTTGCTGAATTGACGCAATCAGAGACACCTTGGGTCAACGCCCGCAAGGGATTAGAACCCGCTGAAATATCAACTAAAATCATCTCCCACGAGGATATGAAATCCTGCTATGCACCTTTGGTGGAGGCGTAAGTGCAGCTTCCTTGACAAAAGGGCGATCTACCTTTTAGCCCTCAGCTACGGCAATCAATAACTGAACTTCAATTCCTAAAGTCCGAGCACTGCGAGCCAAAGCTTCATCGCCAGTCACCAAAAGCAACTGATTAGAACTTGCTACTGCTAAATGCAGTGCATCTAAGGTACGCAACGGTACTTCAAAACGGCTAATCCAATCGCGAGCTAAATTGTAATGAATTGGCTCTAAGGGGATGCGAGTATAAAAATTTTCATCCAAGTCAGTTTGAAAATCGAGCGCTATTTGTCTTGCCTCTTCTGCAGAAATTTCCCTCATTCGCAATTTGCGGGCAACTGCTGAAAACAGTTCCACCTCAACTAATTGACTTAGTGCGGGTGTGTCTTCAATCCTCAGCAATTCATCAACAGCATCGCTGAGAGCTTCTGGTAAATAGAAGGGGACAAGAACGCTGGTATCTATATAAATCAATACCGTGCTTCCTCCCTTAGCCTAATGACTGTTGCACTCATCGGCTCGCCCTTGACATTAATGGAGTTTCGGAATGCTTTACGCCTAGCTAACCGCTGCTCCTTGGATAGCGGCGGGACTACGCGAGCTACTACTTGGCCTTCCTGTACGATCGTCACTTCTTCTCCTTTGGCCACCTTTTCCAAGATGGCTTGCAGACTCTGCTTGGCTTCTTCAACGCTAATCGCAGGCATCTCATTAGTTTTTTAGGTACTTTTTAAGTGTACAGCAACGGGATATTTAATGCGAAAAAGGTCGCTCGACCTTTTCCATTTCCCACCACAATTTAACGTTGCCCTGCTTGAAGTGCAGAATTTGCTATCTGGACAACTTCTTGCTGCCGTGCGTTTTTCCTTGTGACTCGGTACAGCACCCCCAGCCTTTGCCACTCAACAAAAGCAGTACAATAAGCACCGCAATTATTGAAATAAATCCCCCTGAATCCGCTCGCCAATTCAACGCTTCTGTAAGTATCCTGCGGCAGTTGCGAAGGAGGCGAAAAGGGTTCATTTCTTTTAGCTTCGATTGTGCCGAAATAACAGGCTCCCGCGCGGCATCCTTTGCCTAAATACATTCCCACAATGTAACCGTGGGCCCCCGCTTGCACATCAAAATCAAGTTGCTGAATGTCTGATAAAGGAAGTCTACTCGGAAGAAAAACAGGCACTCGCGTTTTGCCTTTGATTTGTCTAAAGATGTTACTAGCAGGAAAACGACTGTTAGCTTGGTTTGCACCTGAGTTATCGGGGAGTGGGGGAATTTTTTGCACAAAATTCCTCCACTGCACAACTCTATTTTTAGCAATGTTAAAAGTAGGAATAGAGTATTTTTCTAGCGCAAAAGAAGGGCGACCGTTTTTCAGGTTGAAGCTGCGGCGAATCACTGTAATTTCTGGTTTCCCTAACCCGTAAGCTGTGGCTATGGAACGGGCGAGATTGCAGCTAATTTTGAAGCGTCCCATCTCAATATTGCCATTTTCCGCTTGATAAGACCAATTGTAACCCTCAGAAGCCCGATCGCGATCGCACAGAAAATGAGAAATCTCAAACATCTTGGCAATATGAACATCGTACAATCGCAACTTGCGGCTGCCGGCAGATTTTCCAGTATTGCGATCGGGTACAATAAATTGTATCGGTTGCCAGCTATCTTCAGGGGAATAATTAAACCACCGGATTTCTGTAATGGGGAGTTCAGTCCTTGCTAACGCTGAGTTTGGTGTCAAAGGTGCGTGAAGCGAAGCTATCCCGTTCCCCGCAGGGGTTCCCGAAGGGTAGGGAATCGTCAAAGCAGTCACCACACCAGCAAAAATCGCCGCAAATAGCCATTTTCCCCTCATCCTGATTTCCCCCGAAGTAGGTAAGCGCAAAAAAACCATAGCATCTTGTAAGGGGCGAGTGCGAGTTAATATCTCTCATACAAATCTCTCATACAATAACGGTAAGGTGCGCCGTGCACACCCTACAGATAGAAGTTGTGCGTCCCCGACTACAAAGCTTAACGCTTCCGAGCTAGAATAGCAGAATTTGCTATTAAAATTAAATCAGATTCCCGTCCATTCTTAATTGCTACGGTATACATAAAATTCTGATTTTTCCACTCAAGAGTTGCTGTGCAGTAAGCCCCGCAACCATTGTGAAAAACTCCTTTCACTCCGCCCGCAAGTTGAACATTTTTTAATGTCTTAGTTACCCCTTCTAGTTTTGTAGTAAACTCCCCGCCTTTCTGACCTCGAATTTCCCCAAAACTGCAAGCTCCTGCACCTCGGCAATCTGCTGTATAATCCATAGAAATAGTATAGCTGTCCGCTTCCGCTTGGCTTTGATAGTAAAGCTTCTCCGAAATAGGGAGCCGGCTGGGGATAAAAATTGGTACTTGTGTTTTGCCTTTTAACTGCTGCAAGATTTGACTTACCGGAACATCCGTAGCCGCTACAGCAACAGATTTTGTTTCCGGCGGTCGCTGCGACAATTCCGACGCACCAAAAACTCCCGATACAGGTACTAAAATAGTCAATACACAGGCCGAAGTCGCTAAACGCAATAATTTATTGTTCACTGTGTTTTTCCTTGATGTCGAAACAGTCTAGTTTTTCGGTGAAGCGCCTTCACCTATTTACAACCCTACTCCACAATACAAAACTCACAATAGGCATTCCGGAAAAAAACCACTTTAATTTTGTTTACAAATTCCCTAAAATATGCAGTTACCGATAAAATATAGAAGGAGACAAATTTAGGAATCGAACGTGGAACTACAAGAGTATTTGCGCCAGCACGGATTGGAAACTTTGTCCGAAACTTATCATATCAAAGTTACCCGCCACCGCCAATATCCCGATTTAGTCTGTCTGAAATACTCGCAGATAGAATCTCCCTTGGGCGAAAAGATAGTCCAGCAGTGCCGAGGCATTATTTTAGATTCATCTCAAGATTGGCAGATAGTCTCTTATCCCTACGACAAATTTTTTAATTACGGGGAAGGCCACGCCGCTGCAATTGATTGGAGTCATGCCAAAGTCTACGAAAAACTAGACGGTTCTCTGACTGTACTGTATTTTTACAAGGGAGAATGGAGAGTGCAATCTAGCGGCACTCCCGACGCCGCCGGCGAAGTTAACGGTTTTGGATTCACTTTTGCCGAACTTTTTTGGAAAGTCTGGCAAGAATTGGGATATCAATTGCCACAAGAAACCGACCAGTGTTTTATCTTTGAGTTGATGACGCCTTACAATAGAATAGTTGTCCAGCAACAAAACAATCAAATCGTGCTGCACGGCGTTCGCAACACTCAAACGCTGCTAGAAACAGACCCCAGTATTTGGGCCAATAAATACGGATGGGAATTGGTCGCATCCTATCCTTTAACTAGCTGGAAAGAAGTTATTGAAGCGGCTCAACATTTAGATCCGATGGATTCGGAAGGGTATATTATCTGCGACGCTAACTTCAACCGAGTTAAAGTTAAGTCTCCGCAATATGTCGCGATTTCCCATCTCCGCGAAGGGTTTTCGACCCGCCGCTTGATAGAAATTGTTTTAACTAATGAAGGAGAAGAGTTTTTAGCTTATTTTCCTGAGTGGAGTGAGTTGTATCAACAAGTTAAGGACAAATATCAATCTTTGGTTGAAGAAATCGAGGCAGCTTACCGACAGCATGAACATATCGAAGTTCAGAAGGATTTTGCATTAGCTGTGAAACATTTGCCGTATTCCGGGATTTTGTTTTCTTTGCGGGCCCGAAGAGTTGCGGGAGTGAAAGAAGCTCTCCGTGATGTTACTATTCATAAAATAGAAGAGTTGTTGGGTTTAGATTACATCCATCTAGGTTTGTGAAGAAGAAGGCACGCCACGGATTTTGACACGGATAAGTAGTAGGACACAATTAATTACACAAAAATTTGGGCTACAAGCCTTGTCTAGTAAAGAATCAGCAAAAAATCAGTGTGTAATTAATTCTGTCCAATTACTTACACGGATTAATTATCGAGCGTGAGGCAGATGTTTAAAGAAGAGGGAAGTTCGGCAACGGATTATGTAACGGATGTAACGGATGTCAGGAAGAGGTAAGTATTTAAACAATGCCCAATGCCCAATGCCCAATGCCCAATGCCCAATGCCCAATGCCCAATGCCCAATGCCCAATTACCAATTGCCATGAAAAGAGTTATTGTACTTGTTGGTTTACCTGCTTCGGGAAAATCTCAATTTGCTAGGGACTTGCTGCTGTCTGAACCTGCAAAGTGGGTGCGTAGCAATAAAGATTTGCTCAGAGAAATGGCTCACGCTTCTCATTGGTCGCCGGCGAATGAAAAGTTTATTTTGCAGTTGAGAGATACGATTATTTTGATGGCTTTGGAAAGCGGCAAGCACGTCATTGTTGATGATACTAATTTTGGCCCTCACATCGAGCATATCAAGGAGTTGGTTAAAGGTAAAGCTGTTGTCGAAGTTAATGATTCTTTCTTGCAAGTTCCGGTTGAGGAATGTATTAAAAGGGATTTGAAAAGGCTTAACTCGGTGGGCAAAGATGTGATAATGAAGATGTACAATAAGTACGTGCGGGTTCCCGTTGTGCCGCCGGAATATAACCCGGATTTGCCGGATGCAATTATTGTCGATATGGATGGTACGCTGGCACTTCTCAATGGCAGAAATCCTTTTGATGCTTCTACGTGCGATCGCGATTTACCAAATCAGCCCGTCTTAGATACCGTTCGCAAGTGGCAAACCAGCGCCCATATTATTGTAGTGTCGGGCCGCACAGATGATTGTCAGCCTCAAACTGAAAAATGGTTGCAGCAGTATGAGGTTAATTATGCCGCTCTTTATCTGCGGAAAACTGGAGATATGAGGAAGGATGCAATTATGAAGGAAGAACTTTATCGGCAGCATATTGCAGGGAAATATAATGTTAAGTTTGTCTTGGACGATCGCCAGCAAGTTGTTGATATGTGGAGAGGCTTGGGATTGACGGTATTTCAAGTAGATGAAGGGGATTTTTAAGGCAGGGTTTGTTTGCGCGGGCGCTCTCCCAACCCCTAATGCTACAATCAAAGTAACATTGACAAAAATTTTGTTATGATATCCATTCCCCAAGCACCAAAAAAAAAAAATGACGGTTGAGGAATATCTCGAATGGGAAGCTCGACAAGAGATTCGCTACGAATATGTCAACGGCGAAGTTTTTGCCAGAATGGGCAGTACAATTCCCCATAACGATATTGCACTTAACTTTTACAGGAACTTGCGCCCGCATCTGCGTTCCAGAGGCTGTCGGATGAACGTGTCAGATGTGAAATTGGAAGTCAGTTTTCAAAGCCGTTACTACTACCCTGATGTGATAGTCAGTTGCGATCCAGAAGACATTAATTCGCGCAATTTCATTCAGAATCCTAAAATCATTGTGGAAGTTCTTTCTCCCAGTACAAGTGCTAAAGATCGGGATGAAAAATTCACTTGTTATCTAAAAATTCCGACTTTACAAGAGTATATCTTGATTGATTCACAAAAGATTTTTGTTGAGCGTTACTGTCGGGGAGAGGGGAGAATGTGGCTGTACTATTCTTACACTGCTGGAGAGATTATCACTTTATCAAGCATTGAGTTTGATTTGCCGATCGCACTTTTGTATGAAGGTGTGGGATTTGAAACAGAAACAGAAACGTAAATGGGAATATTGAAAACCGCAATCTCTGTAGGGGCGGGTTCACCGAAATCTTTAACACAAATCCAACAATCTGATAAACCCGCCCCGCCCCCGCCCAATTTTACATCAACATTTTATCCCATAAATTAAGGGTAGATTTGTATTTGCGATGGGTGGGGGCGAGTTTAGGAGATTATTCATTTTCGCCATAGATGGTTGGTGAACCCGCCCCTACGGTTCAATTGTACCTGGTGTTGATTGAATACAGTGGGGGCGGGTTTAGGAGATTATTAATTTTTTCCAGAGATGGTTGGTGAACCCGCCCCTACGGTTCAATTGTACCTGGTGTTGATTCAATACAGTTCAAACTACCGAGTCCAAGCCAGCCAGCGATTGAACAAATTTTTCACAAACGGCGTCAAACGAGTGCGATTGTAAGCATCCCCAGCTTTACGAATTGCATCAGCTTGTGTTGGATACGGGTGAATTGTGCTAGCAATCTTTCCCAAACCAATATTGTTAACCATTGCCAAAGTAATCTCGCCGATCATATCCCCAGCGTGGCGCGCTACAATAGTTGCACCTAATATTTTATCGCTGCCTTTCTTGACGTGAATTTTCACAAATCCTTCCTCTTCGCCGTCAATAATTGCCCGATCGACTTGACTGAAAGGAATTAAAAATGTATCGATATCAATGTTTTTTTCCTTAGCTTCGTATTCGCCCAATCCGACGCGCGCAATTTCCGGGTTTGTGTAAGTACACCAAGGTATCGTCAAAGCGCTGAGCTTTTTGCGCCCGAAAAATAGAGTGTTTTGAATCACCATCCTCGCGGCAAAATCAGCAGCGTGAGTAAATTTATGTTTCATGCAAATATCGCCGGCGGCATAAATGCGGGGATTAGTAGTTTGCAAATTGTCGTTGACAAATACGCCCGTGTGTGTATCGTATTCAACGCCGATCGCCTCCAGATTCAATCCTTCGACGTTGGGCGATCGCCCTGTACTCACAATAATTTCATCTACTGTTACCGATGCTTCCTTACCTTGACATTTATAATAAATTACTTTGCCTGCATTTGTTTTCTCAACGCGATCGATTGTGGATTCTAGTATTAGTTGAATTTCTTCCCGTAGAAAAGCCTGCTGCACGATTTTAGCAGCATCCGCATCTTCCTTATCTAAAATCTGAGCATTTTTGTGCAGCAACACCACTTCGGAACCCAGCCGCCGAAAGGCTTGAGCCAATTCGCAGCCGATCGGCCCTGCACCAATTACAGCTAAGCGTTGTGGCCTTTCCGTGAGGTTAAAGACAGTTTCATTTGTTAGATATCCAGCTTCTTGTAAACCGGGAATTTGTGGTTGTAGCGCCCTTGCACCTGTGGCAATTACTGCTTTTTTAAAGCGGAGAGTTTTACCTGCAACTTCTATGGTATAATTGCTAGTAAAACGACCCGAACCTAAAAAAACATCAACGCCTAATTTGTGCTGGTAGCGTTCAACAGAATCAACATCGCTGATTCCCGCCCTGATGCGGCGCAACCGTTCCATCACAGTGGCAAAATCCACTTCTACACTGTCAGAAACATTAACACCAAATTTACTGGCTTCCCAGATATCGCCAACAGTGCGAGACGAGCGAATTAAAGCTTTTGACGGCACACAACCGACATTCAAACAGTCGCCGCCCATCAAATGTTTTTCAATCAAAGCAACTTTCGCGCCCAAACCTGCGGCACCTGCAGCCACAATTAATCCAGCGGGCCCCGCGCCAATTACTACTAAATTATAACGGCTAGCCGGCTGCGGATTTACCCAATCGGGCGGATGCAAATAGGAGACTAATTTCTGGTTGTGTTCGTCCATCGGGGGGACAGTTACGCGATCGACTTTTGACTGCGACATTGGCAAATTATCCTAATTAAATACTTTCTTCCAAAGCTTTGCTGGCTATGCGAGTGATAAATACAGTAACAGCGACAGTAGCAAGAAAGCTGATAATATTAATCAACCATTTTACTGCGGAATCTTGAGGAGTTGCATACACAGTGGCCGTGCCTATCGCAGCAACCTCTCCCACCAAAGAACCGGAGTAAACGTACATAATTGTACCCGGTATCATGCCAAAGGAACCTAGCACGTAATCTTTCAAAGAAACTTGAGTGATTCCCAGAGCGTAATTCAATAAATTGAAAGGAAATAAAGGACAAAGACGAGTCAAAAAAACTATTTTTAATCCTTGTTGGGAAACTGCGCGATCGAGAGCTGTAAACTTGGGGTGAGATTCCATATATTTTACCACGCGATCGCGGCACAAATAGCGCCCGATCGCAAAAGCAAATACAGCACCTAAAGTGGACGCTGCAAAGACGTAAACCGAACCCCACCACAAACCAAAAATCGCCCCCCCTCCCAGCGTCAGTACCGAACCCGGTACAAACAGCACAGTAGCCAAGTTATAAGTAGCGACAAAAGCCACTGGCCCCCACCACCCTAAATCCTCGATCCGCATTAACAGAGTTCTCAAAACATCTTGAACGTAGGCAGATCTAGTTGCTACAATTAAGAGAGCGAGCAAAAGTGCGATCGAAAAAAACAACACTAGGCGCTTAAATTTTACCCTAGCATAATCTTGGATTCCTGCTTTTGCCATGATTCACCCGCAAATATTTATCAGCATTATACTCCAAACTTAAATTATTACTGTAAACTAGCCTAAAAGCGATCGTCATGACACCAAAAGTCCAACTTCCAATCCCCGAACATTTCGGCCCCAAAAAAGTAGGCGAAGTCTGGCGACTCCCCTACCAAGAACGTGCCGCCCAAGCCAAAGAGTGGGCCAAGCAGCACAGCATCCAGCCAGCATCCAGCGACAAAAATCAGATTTGTTTGCTGATAATAGACGCCCAAAATACCTTTTGCTTGCCAGAATTTGAACTATTTGTTGGCGGCCGTTCCGGTACTGGCGCCGTTGATGACAACCTGCGGCTGTGCGAATTTATTTACCGTAATTTAAATGCAATTACAACCATTGCGCCGACAATGGACACCCACACCGCCATGCAAATTTTTCATCCAATCTTTTGGATAAACGAAGCAGGCGAACATCCCCTACCCGCCGCAACTTCTATTACACTTGAAGATGTCCAAAAAGGCATTTGGAAAGTCAATCCAGCCGTCGCCGATAGCATCAGCGGGGGCAATTTTTCAGCACTGGAAAAACAGGCTTGCCACTACGTCAAAAAACTCAGCGCCGATGGGAAATATCCCCTGACAATTTGGCCCTATCACTCGATGCTGGGTGGCATCGGACACGCGCTGGTTTCTGCGGTGGAAGAAGCAATATTTTTTCATACTATAGCCCGCAACAGCCAAGCACTTTTTGAAATCAAAGGCGGGAATCCACTGACTGAAAACTATTCGGTTTTGCGGCCAGAAGTGTTAGATGGGTTCGACGGCAATCCGATTGCGGAAAAAAATGCTAAGTTTATTGATAAATTGCTCGATTTTGATGCGGTAATTATTGCCGGACAAGCCAAAAGTCACTGCGTTGCTTGGACAATTGATGATTTGTTAACGGAAATTTTGGCGCGCGATCCGAATTTGGCAAAGAAGGTTTATTTGCTGGAAGATTGCACTTCGCCTGTGGTTGTTCCGGGTGTTGTTGATTTCACGGAACAAGCAAATGCAGCTTATCAAAGATTTGCGGCGGCGGGAATGAATATTGTTCAATCTACTCAGTTAATTCTGGGCGATTAAAGACGAATGTTTTCTGTGGAGTTTTCAGTGCAAAAAAAGTCTACATGATTAACCAGATGGGGGAATTTTTGTTCGCTTGGCCCTCGGCTGCGATCGCATTTACAGCGTATTCAAGGTTGATGAAGTATACCCCAAAAACCGGGTTTCTTTACAGTTCTCCCATCCTTACTGATTCTGTTGCTCGAAACCCGGTTTCTCGCCCTCTACATCTACATGGAATATGCTGTAACTCATAGCTTATGATATAGCGATCCTTGCAGGACTCGTAAAAAGATGTAGGGGTAGTGCTAAGAGTGCCTACCCGGCCTCATGGGGCAGGGCAAACGCATCTAAATTGCCGGGAGAATAGTAGTAGTGTTTTGAGGAATAGCCACCGCTATCGGCAGTCAAATCTCTTTTCAATAAACTACAGCTATCGATAATAGTCGCAACAAGCACGGTAAAATTCCCGCTTGTTGACATGATGCGTTTGCCCTGCCTCATGGGGCAACCACGGGGAGTAGGGGTCGGATTGCCCCTACAAGAATTACACAAATGATTTAGGATTGCTATATCATATCCAAAATGCACACTGACTATATAAGTTTAATCAAGGAGTTTCCCGATGATTGAAAGCGAAATTTATAGTGTTGTTATGTTTCGGGATGCAAGTGTGCGAGCAATTTCAAAACTCTCGGTAGCCATCGCCACGACTCTTCTGAGCACAGTTGTAACTGTAACCCAAGCCTACGCTGTTCCCGTCACCTACGATTTCACCATCACTGTTACCAAAGGCGGGTTAGCGGGCAATTCATTCAACGGTTCTTTCAGCTACGATGATGCAAAATTGAAGGGAAAAGGAGTGGAAGAATTGGGAATTACTGAGGGATTAACGACCTGCCTAAATTACCTTGGACGCACTTATCGCGAAACCGATGATACCAGTTATCCTAAATTTCCTACACTCAGATTTGAGGATGGCAAGATCACACAACTAAACTTTTGGATTCAGCCGAATCAGCGAGTTAATTGGTGGAATTTACCTGGATGGGAAGTCAAGCTGTCTGAGCCTAAAATGAGCGATTCAACTGTTCCCAATTGTCAAAAACGGTGAGGCGTGGGTAAGGTGCGATCGACCGTAAAAATATAGGAGGAATTAGATGCTACTGCCTACGCTTACGGTAATTTCATGCAGCCACGCTACCAATGTGCGATCGTCGATTATCTGCCGGGGCGATCGCAAAGATTCGATCGCCCCAGCAGATGATATCATGTCCGATCGAGCGATTAAAAGGGCGGGTTTTTGAGATTGTCAATTATTGGCAGATATTTTCCGTGAACCCGCCCCTACCGTATTATGGGTAATAGACCGGACATAATATGCCTCAAAGATTGTTTGAAAAAAACCGCATGATTCCTCTTCCCTGTCGGTCGATAGTGCCTCTGCGGTTGATGATTTTCAATAACTATTTCCCATCCAATCTGGGGACTTCTTGCAAAAAACTGCCGCTCAACATTAACTCAGTCATCCGGTCTAAGTTGCCGCTGACTTGCAATTTTTTATCTGTTTGAAAGCGCTCGATATCTGCTTTTAAATTGCCACTATTATATCCTAATTTACTTAAATAGTCAATAGCTTGCTGGTTGCTTAACAAGATATCCGCCGAACGGAAAATCGGCACGTATTGATCGCGCCAAATCTGGGCAAAAGTTGCCCTATCTAAATAGAAAATCCTGCCCCGCGCCGGGTCTCCAATGGCAGCTACACTGTCATTCATTCCCAGCAAAGCGACCGCGTGGGGTAGCTTCCGAGGGCCGTCAAACAGCCAAACTGCTAGCACTCCGGGGCGATTAATTTGCTGAATTTGCTCCCAAGTTGGCGTTAGTTCGATCGCATTTACGCCCAAAGCTCTTGCTGCTATAATTAACTGCGGCATGGAAGTTCCCAAGCGACTCGTCCGGGCAAAACGCGCTACACTCGATTCCGTCGCCTCGATTCCCCAACGCCTTAACACTGTTGCTAGGGCGGCGGGGGCGCAACTGCTGTTAGATGTTTGCCGAAATACACCGTTGGGCTGCAAATTATCTATTAAATCAGCGTAAATTGGCGCCATAAAATAGTTTTCAGCGCCTGTAAATCCTCCCAATCCCAAGCAACCAATTAAAATTACTGCGATTACTTGGGGTCGCGCTGTCAACCAACTTATACTAAAGCCAATACCGCAGACTCCCATCAGCATCACTCTGAGCAAAGTCCAAGTAACTCGCATCCCGTGAAAACGCCACTCGATGGGCAAAGCAGGCATTTGAGGCAGATTTAGAGCCAGTAGCAGCAAGGCAATATAAAAACCCAAAAACAGCAGGGCGATCGAGTTTCTGCCCTTAAACAAATCGTTAGCCGTCACTCCGGATCGAACTAACACCCGCCCGAAGCGCATTCCCCAGACAAATAGCACCGAACCCAGCACCAGCGTCACTACTATTTCCATGAACTCAAAATTGTGTTGCTTAACTAGGTTGTAACATTTATGCGATCGACTTGAACCCCAATCAATAGTGGGAGAGAGGAAAAGTGGGGGAGAGAATTTGACGATTTTTCGGTTTGGTTCCTGAATTTCCAGCTACAATCGAATAAACAGGATTTATGCAAAATCAAAGCAGGCAAAACAACCCTTAATCCTAAAGACTTTGACCTGCCTCGCTTGCTCGACATTAAGTTTTGCCAGATTTTTCTTGATGAGTCTGAATCAATGGTTGAGTTGGTAAAGCCAAGAAAGCAAAAAGAAGCGCTGGAAGTTTTTCCACGAAAAAACTTGGTAAGAATTCAGGTCACTGAACTCCTTGCTGGGCAAAGACTTTAGATATGGAGCTTGATACTAAATCAATCTCTATTCTCAATAAACCACGAAAAACTGTCACTTCTCCTCGTTTATTGACAATTAACCACGAAAGACAAAAACCCTTATTTTGCCCTAAAACCCTTGCCAGACAAGCGTTGGAGCCGCAAGTTTTTAGACCTGAATCCTTACAAAACTTGCATTAGTTATGAATTAGTATTAGGGATTAAATAACTACTTTGGTGAAAACCATCAGGAAATTATTGACGCTGCAACTTCCCCCCCACAAAAGTAAACTACGAATCAAGGAGTAGAAAGTGCAATGTGGCACAACATTATTCGGCTTAGTAAAGTAGTTCCGTTGGGCTTCGGCTCCATTTTTTTCTTAATGATTAGCATCGGATTTGCCACTAAATTGAGTATGGATAATTTAGCAGAAGCTATTGAGTTGCAAACGCACACTTATGTAGTCAAGACAAATTTGCAAGCCATAGAAAAAGATTTAGTGGATGCTGAAACAGGACAGCGGGGGTTTATATTCACTGGCAAGGAGGAATTTTTAGAACCTTATAAAAATGGTCAAGTAGCCTTTTATAAAACAGTAACTGAGACAAAAGAGTTAATAAAAGATAACCCTGAACAAGTTAACAAGTTGGATCGAGTTGAAAATTTGGCTCAGCAAAAACTAGAGGAATTAGCGGAAACTATATCCCTGAAAAGGGCTGGGAAAGAACCAGAGCTAAGAGCCTTGGTGATTTCAGGTAAAGGCAAGATATTTATGGATGAAATCAGGGATAAGTTGGCAGAAATGCTTACAGTAGAAGATAATCTACTGGTTCAAAGAACAAAAATAGCAAAACAGTCGGAGCAATTAGCGACGACTGTTTCTATAGGAGGTACGGTTGTTGCTGTAGTATTGGGTTCATTTATTATATTATTTATTTTTGATAAAATTATCCGACCAATCAATCAGGTAGCAAATACGATCGCCAGTTCTTCCACAGAAATTGCGGCCACAGTAGAACAGCAGGAACGCACAGCCGCACAGCAATCGAGCTCTGTAAATCAAACGACAATCACAATGGATGAGTTGGGTGCGGCTTCCCAACAATCAGCCCAGCAAGCCCAAGCTGGTGCGGAATCTGCACGGCAAGCTTTAAAGAGCACTGAAAGGGGAACCCTAGCAGTGCAGCAAACCCTGGAATCGATGAGAATTTTGAAAGAAAATGTCGGGGCAATGGCGGCACAAATTCTGCAATTGAGCGAACAAACCAATCAGATTGGCAATATCTCTACTGATGTCACAGATTTAGCAAATCAAACAAATATGCTGGCACTGAATGCCTCAGTAGAAGCAGTCCGGGCGGGTGAAAACGCCAAAGGTTTTACTGTCATAGCCACAGAAATCCGCAAGCTAGCAGACCAAAGTAAGAAATCAGCCGAGAAAATTAACCGCCTAGTCGATGATATCAAGAATGCGATAAATTCCACGGTAAAGGTGACAAAGGAAGGTACTAAAACAGTAGAAGCAGGAACCAAAATCAGTCAACAAACGGCAGCAGCTTTCTCGGAAGTAGCAAATGCTGTTAATAATGTGGTATTGAACAATCAACAAATTTCTCTAACTGCCGAACAACAAGCAGTGGCCATTCAACAAGTAGTTGAGGCGATGAACAGCCTCAACCTATCTGCAAAAGAAACCGCTAGTGGTATTACTCAAACCAAAGTAGGCACTCAACAATTGAACGATGCAGCCCAAAATCTCAATTCAATTGTTTAGCAGACCCTAGGCTTACTTAACTTAAAAGGAGATATTATCATGTTCACCAACTTGAAGCTGAGAAACCGGATGTTACTCGGATATGCAGTTCCCATTTCTTTATTTGTAGGATTAGTGATACCAGTCTTCTCAAGCGCCAGTAAGGTAGGGGAGTCCTATAGACAAACAACAATCTCAATTACTGCCATAGAAGGGACGGATCGTATGGGTTTTTACCTAGCCCAAATGGTGGGAGATACGAGAGGCTATATTCTGAACAGGGATGAAGATTATTTAAAGGATTATCAGAACAACGTACTAAAATTTCATAAATTAGCAGAATCTCTAGGAAATACGATTGAAAATCCCAGCCAGAAAGAGCGTCTGAAAAAAATAATTGACTTCCACAAAGAATATTATGATTATTCTGGGAAAATGATTATAGCCTTTCTCAGAAAGATGAGGTACTCATGGGCATAGGGCATAGGGCATAGGGCATAGGGCATAGGGCATAGGGCATACCTCACTTTTTTGAGAACCGCTATAAGTTGGTAAAACAAGGAAAGCAAAAAGAAGCGCTGGAAGTTTTTGCAACCAAAAAAGGGGCATTAATTCTGAATGAGTATTACGAAATAAATGGCTCCTTTAATCAAAAAGAGCAGGAAATTCTTGACGCTGCAACTTCCAACGCAGAAGAAACTATCCGCTTTTTAGTCTCTGCCGTTTTGGTTGGGGCAGTCTTAGGCATCACGATCGCCTTGATTACTGCCTTTTTAATCTCTTCAGCTATTGCTAAAACGATTGGTGAAGCAGTAAATGCGATCGCCAGTTCTTCCACAGAGATTGCGGCCACAGTGGAACAGCAGGAACGCACAGCCACACAGCAATCGAGCTCTGTAAATCAAACGACAATCACAATGGATGAGTTGGGCGCGGCTTCCCAACAATCAGCCCAGCAAGCCCAAGCTGGTGCGGAATCTGCACGGCAAGCTTTAAAGAACACTGAAAAGGGAACCCTAGGAGTGGAGCAAACACTGGAATCGATGATAATATTGAAAGAAAATGTCGGGGCGATCACGGCACAAATTCTGCAATTGAGCGAACAAACCCATCAGATTGGCAATATCTCTATTGATGTCACAGATTTAGCAAATCAAACAAATATGCTGGCACTGAATGCCTCAGTAGAAGCAGTCCGGGCGGGCGAAAACGCCAAAGGTTTTACTGTCATAGCCACAGAAATCCGCAAGCTAGCAGACCAAAGTAAGAAATCAGCCGAGAAAATTAACCGCCTAGTCGATGATATCAAGAATGCGATAAATTCCACCGTAACGGTGACAAAGGAAGGTACTAAAACAGTAGAATCAGGCACCAAAATCAGTCAACAAACGGCAGCAGCTTTCTCGGAAATAGCCAATGCTGTTAACAATGTGGTATTGAACAATCAACAAATTTCTCTAACTGCCCAACAACAAGCAGTGGCCATTCAACAAGTAGTGGAGGCGATGAACAGCCTCAACCTAGCGGCAAAAGAAACCGCTAGTGGTATTACTCAAACCAAAGTAGCCACTCAACAATTGAACGATGCAGCCCAAAATCTCAATTCAATTGTCTAAAGGGCGCTTAGTCTTTTGGGCTAGCAGACTAGCAGTTGATAGCATTGAGTCAATCGATTTTAGATTTTAGATTTTAGATTCAAGCATTGACCCCACGGATAAATACGTTCGGCAAGTTTCATCGGATACAGGTTTTTTATTTCTGGACGGATGAATCACGTGGCGGGTATCGTGGATGCTTGATTGTCAAAACGATCGCACGCGAGTGCATCACCAAAGCCAGGGCGATCGAATTTCTGCCCTTAAACAACTCCTCCTGCTCAATAACGAATCCGTGTATCCGTGACTTCCGTGTCGTGCCTTTCTTCAACCACACCTAAAATTGGCAAAATGTCAAGGGATTCGATCGACTTTTCCCCATCTTAGCCACCAAGTCCCAAACAAGATGTAGCGCCGGAAAAAATTCCCCAAATCTTTTGCCACAAACGACCACATCCGTTGTAATATAGATGTAAGTCACAGCCCGTTCAAGCTATCAACAAACAATTAGGCCGCTCAATATATTCACGCTCCAACGAGCGATAAGTTGTATTGAGCGTGCCTATTAAGGAGCGATCAAAGCTCGTCAGACACCCCAAATATTCAGGAAGAATCATGCCATCAAGATCCGCCAACGATGTAGACGTAGCAGAGCAATATTGGCACTACCTAGAAATATCCAAGGTTGCAACAATCTTAGAAACCAACCTGGAAAGCGGTTTAGAACCGACAGAAGCCAACCATCGCCAACAGAAATTCGGGCCCAACGAACTAACGGTTAAAGCAGGGAAACCAGCCTGGTTAAAATTTATCCTGCAATTTAACCAACCCCTCCTGATCATCTTGCTGAGTGCGGGTTTAATCAAAGCACTGATCGGAGAATGGCTAAACGCTAGCGTAATTTGGGGCGTAACAACCACCAACGCTACTATTAGTTTCATCCAAGAAGCTGGAGCCGAGAAAAAAATTGAAGCCTTAGCCCAAGCTGTCACAACAGAAGCCACAGTCATTCGGGGCGGCAAAAAATTAAGAATTCCCTCCAAAGAACTCGTTGTCGGGGACTTAGTAACCCTGACTTCCGGCGACAAAGTACCGGCAGACTTGCGCTTAGTGAAAGTGCGCGACTTGCAAATCGACGAATCGGGACTCACCGGGGAATCTGTTGCTGTCGAAAAAGAATTAGGACAATCGGGAGACTTGGTTCTGCCACAAGAAACGCCACTAGCAGAACGGGATAACATGGCCTATGCCGGCAGTTTTGTCACTTTTGGCCAAGCTAGCGGCATCGTAATTGCGATCGCCAATAAAACCGAAACCGGCAAAATCTCCCAACTATTAGATCGCCACATCGACCTCACCACCCCCTTAACCCGCAAATTCAACCAATTTAGTCAAAACTGGCTGTTATTCGTGTTGGGAATGGCGACCTTGACCTTCGCCGTCAGATTGGGGCGGCCAGTCCCTGCGGGAGTTTCAGCCTTTAAAGAAGCAGTCGAACCCGCTGTCGCCCTGATTGTCGGCGCAATTCCCGAAGGCTTACCCGCCGTCATCACCGTCACCCTAGCCGTAGGCGTTTCCCGGATGGCAAATCGCCACGCGATCGTCCGCAAATTGCCCGCAGTGGAAACCCTCGGCGGCGCTACAGTCATCTGTTCCGACAAAACCGGAACTTTGACGGAAAACCAAATGACGGTGCAAGAAATCTATTCTGGCGGCGAATCCTACTCGGTTACGGGTACGGGATACAGCCCCGAAGGTGAAATTCAACTCAACCAACTGCCAATTACTGTCAGCCAAGCTCCAACTTTGCAAGAATGTTTGCAAGCTGGACTCCTTTGCAACGACTCTCAGTTGGAATTCAAAGACGATAATTGGATTGTCGTCGGAGATCCGACAGAAGGAGCGTTAATTGCTGCGGGCAAAAAAGCCGATTTGAGCCAGCAAATTTTGTCCAAGTCAATGCAGCGGCTGGATTCAATTCCCTTTGAATCTCAGTTTCAATACATGGCGACGCTGCACCGAACTCCCACTGGCAAAATTTTGTACGTCAAAGGTTCCGTAGAATCAATTCTCGGCCGCTGCGGTTCCAGTCTCGACACCCAAGGAAATCCGGTAGAAGTCGATCGCGAACAAATCCACCACCAAGTCGATGAAATGGCAAAGCAAGGCTTGCGCGTCTTGGCTTTAGCGAAAAAGCCAGTACCGCAAAGCCAAAATTCCGTCGATCACTCGGATTTGGAGTCAGGGCTGGTTTTCTTGGGACTCCAAGGCATGATTGACCCGCCGCGGGCAGAAGCGATCGCAGCCGTCCAAGCTTGTCAAACCGCCGGCATCCAAGTCAAAATGATTACCGGCGACCACATCGCTACAGCCAAGGCGATCGCCCGCCGCATGGGATTCCGCAAAACCAAGCATCACAGGGAACTTGTAGCCTACACAGGTGCTCAACTCGCGGAAATGAGCAAGACTGAACTCGGCGAAGCCGTAGAAGCCGGCTCAGTTTTTGCCCGCGTCGCCCCAGAACAAAAACTCCGCCTCGTAGAAGCTTTGCAACTTCAAGGGGAAATCGTGGCGATGACGGGAGACGGCGTTAACGACGCGCCGGCGCTGAAACAAGCGGATATCGGTATTGCGATGGGCAGCGGTACTGAGGTTTCTAAGGAAGCCGCCGACATGATTCTTACCGATGATAACTTTGCATCGATCGAATCTGCTGTAGAAGAAGGGCGATCGGTTTACAAAAATCTGCTCAAAGCAATCAGCTTCATTCTCCCAGTCAACGGCGGAGAATCGATGACAATTTTGCTCAGCACGCTCCTCGGTCGAGAATTGCCGATTTTGTCGCTACAAATTCTCTGGCTGAATATGCTCAACTCGATCACCATGACTGTGCCCCTGGCTTTCGAGCCCAAGTCAGCGGGAGTGATGAAACAGCAGCCCCGACCGGTAAACGAACCTTTCCTCACCGGAAATCGGATCAAGCGGATCATCGCTATTTCTCTTTACAACTGGACTCTGATTTTCGGAATGTTTGAATGGGTACGCCAAGCTCCTTGGGGAACCTTGGAACTGGCCCGCACGATGGCGATTCAAGCTTTGGTAATGGGGAGAATTTTTTACCTGTTGAGTCTCAGCCAGTTGTTGCCTTCTTTGATTGCTAAGTTTAGCGGTTCTAAGGAAGAAGTTAGCGGCGCTCCCGCCCTGGGTGTGGGAATTGTCCTGGCGATAATTTTGCAGATTATCTTTGCTAACTCCCCGTTTGTCAATCGCATATTTGAGACGGCTCCGATGAATCTGGATCAGTGGCTGATTTGCTTTGGTGTAGCGCTACCCATGATCGGTGTTGCTCTGTCGGTCAACCGATTCGATCCGCCCAACTAACAGTACCTGGATTTCAGAAACCGGGTTTCTTGAAGAAACCCGGTTGCTCGGTTTTAGATCACTCGTAGGGGCGGGTTTTACCAACCATCTATGTTTAAAACTCAGCATCCCGTAAACCCGCCCCCTCTTACCGACCAGACAATTTATGGTTTATTAGAAAGGGTGCGATCGCGTAAATAAACCCAAAATAAGAGCATCATAGATAAACCGCAAGAAACTTTCCAAACAAATAACCACCAAGGACTCCACCACGCGCCCGTTTGTACTTCGACAATATCTGAGCCACCAAAAAATAAAAAAATTAGGGTAGTAATCAGGCGATGAATTCGGGTTTTTCCTGATGTATTCACGGCATCAAGAGCGAAACCAACAGCAAAGCACAACCAGATAAATGCTTCAATATAATTGCCCTTTACATAGATTTCCTCTAATAATTTAGATTGTCTTTCAGCTTGTTCTAAAGAAGCCGGAGTTAACATGATTTGCCATGAATAAGCACCACCTATTACGAGAAAAACACAGAGAATTGTTAGTCTTATTGCTGCACCTTTTGTGAGATTCATAATAATGAAAAGCTAATCGCGTCTTACCCACCGATATCCTAACCGTCTTAGCGGTTGCTATATCATTAAAACCAAAAGTAAATTGCCCTCTTATTCACTAAACAAAAATTATGTCTGTATCGTAGACTACAATTAACCATTAACTTCAACAGGACTTACGCACTCCGACAAAGAAACCGGGTTTTTTACCGAATCTGCGGGCTGCAATGGGTCTTTTCGTAAAAAAACCCGGTTTCTGGGCCCCCATGCGTAAGTCCTAAAAAAAAGTAGACATATATTAATAAAGTAAATGTACGATCGCTCAGATGTTTGCCACTTATTGACAATCGATGTGAATGCTGCCCGATCGCCCTTCGCTACAACCCTTACCCAGCAAGTCTTGGTTTGAAGCAGTTTGGATAACCCAACCCGATCGCCCTTCCCAACGGTTCGTTATCGATAGCGCGATCCCAAAAGATTTACTTATCAAATGAATTTAATAATTGTTTTATAATTGGTGCAAGAGTACGGTAAACTTAATTATCAAGCCCAGAAACTGTGCTACTCGCTTTTTGCCAGCTCACAGAACTCGGCCGCTCGAAATATCGATAATCAAAAAAGTCAAATCAGCAGGGATAGTTTAAAGAATTATGCTAGCGATAAATCTTTTGCTCCCTCCTGCCAACCAGCGCTCAAAACAGTTCGCTAAATTTTATTAGCGAACAGAAAAAAAGCGCCTTGAGAAACTTCAGTGATGTCGTTACAGAAGATTATGAATTGCAGCGAGGCTAGACTATGACAAAATTTTCAGAGCAATTTTCTCGGCGTAAATTTATCGTTACAGCAGGTGCATCTGCAGTCAGTTCAATACTGCTCAAAGGGTGTTTGGGAAATCCTCCCGAACCGGGTGCTAGTGCTGGCGGTGGGGCCGCTGCTGGTGGCGGGGCAGTGCCGGTGGCAACCTCAGCAGTTGCTGTTGCCAACGAGAAAAGAGTAGAAGGAATTGAAAGCACTAAAATCGCATTGGGATACATCCCGATCGTCGAAGCAGCACCTTTAATCATTGCTCAAGAAAAAGGCTTTTTTGCCAAATACGGCATGACCGAAGTCACGATTGCTAAGCAAGCCAACTGGGGTTCTGCCAGAGATAACGTAGAAATCGGCTCTGCCGGCGGCGGCATTGACGGCGGCCAGTGGCAAATGCCGATGCCTTATCAAATTAGTAAAGGCCTGATTACCAAAAACAGCGCCCAAATCCCGATGTATGTTCTAGCCCAGTTGAACACTCAGGGAAATGGAATTGCGATCGCGGCCAAACACCAAGGCAAAGGGCTCGGACTTAAACTAGATCAAGCGGCCCAAGACTACATCAAAGGCCTAAAACAAGCAGGCACGCCCTTCAAAGCAGCCTACACTTTTCCCAAAGCTAACCAAGACTTGTGGATTCGGTACTGGCTGGCAGGTAACGGCATCAATCCCGACGCAGATGTCGAACTGCTAACAGTACCGGCCGCCCAAACTGTCGCCAACATGAAAACCGGAAGCATGGACGCTTTCAGCACCGGCGACCCCTGGCCGCTGCGGATTGTCAAAGAAAAGATCGGCTTCTTGTCCGCCCTCACCGCCCAAATCTGGAAAGATCACCCAGAGGAATATCTAGCAATTCGCAGCGACTGGGTAGACAAACACCCGAAAGCCACAGAAGCTTTGCTAGCAGGACTGATTGAAGCACAGCAGTGGTGCGACAAACCAGAAAATCGTGCCGAATTGGTCGCGATTGTTTCCGGCAAAAACTTCTTTGACGTAGATCCGACAGTTTTGATAACTCCCTATGAAGGCAAGTATGTTATGGGCGACGCCCAGCCAGATATCAACGACTTCAAAATGAGTACGCTGTACTGGAAAGACGACATCGGTAACGTTTCCTATCCCTACAAGAGCCACGATTTGTGGTTCTTAACCGAAAGCGTTCGCTGGGGTTTCCTGCCGACAAAAACCTTGGCCGACCAAAAAGCACTCATTGATAAAGTCAACCGCGAAGATATCTGGAAGAACGCAGCAAAATTAGCCGGAGTTGCTGATGCTGATATTCCGAAAAGTACGTCTCGCGGTATTGAGAAGTTCTTTGATGGCAAAGAATTCAACCCGGATCAGCCCGAAGCTTATCTGAGCAGTTTGGCGATTAAAAAAGTGTGATGGGTAAAAGCTTCCCATAATTTAGCCTCAAAAATTTAGTCTCGAAAGAAAACACCGCAGAAACAGAGGAGATAAGCAGGATGGCTGTAAGTACAAGTCGGAGAGGCGGAGTCGATGTCCAAGGAGCTTTGGGCGAATTTTGGAAGAAGAATTCTCAAAATATATTGCCCCCTATCTTGGGATTAATTGGATTTCTGTTGGTTTGGCAATTCCTGTCAAGCACGGGAATTATTAAGTTGCCGGGGCCGACTAGCGTTTGGACTGATGAACGGACGCGGATCTTATTGATGTATCCTTTTATGAACTCCAAAACCTACGGAGTCGGCTTATTTTGGCAGACTTTGGCTAGTTTGGAACGGGTGGCAAAAGGCTACACTCTCGCCGCTGCTGTGGGAATTGGCATGGGGGTTGTGGTAGGTACAAATCCCTTCTTGAACAAGGCTTTAGATCCGATTTTCCAGTTTTTGCGGATGGTGGCCCCTTTGGCTTGGGTGCCCATTGCCCTGGCTGCACTGCAACAAAACGAACCTGCTGCTTTGTTCGTAATTTTTATCACTTCAGTTTGGCCGATTTTAATCAACACGGCTGAAGGTGTCCGCCAAATTCCCGACGATTACAACAACGTTGCGAAAGTGCTGCAACTTTCTCGGAAAGAGTATTACCTCAATATCTTGTTTCCGTCGGCACTTCCTTACATCTTCACAGGATTGAGAATTGCGATCGGTTTGGCTTGGCTGGCAATTATCGCTGCGGAAATTGTGATGTCCGGGATTACAGGTATCGGCTTCTTTATTTGGAACGCCTACCAGCAAAACTACATCAGCGAAATTTTGTTAGCTGTAGTCTACATCGGGGCTGTTGGTTTGCTGCTCGATCGCATGATGGCTTGGTTACAGCAAAAGATTGCTCCTTCTCAAGGAAAGTAGCTAATTCGATGGGTTAACGGTTGACGGTTGACGGTTGACTCTTACAGGAATTACGAACTCAGAGGCTCAGAAACCAGTTTTTTAAACTATTGTTGAGGGATTCAACAAAATATTTGGGTTAGTTTAAAGACCAGTTCTATGCATCCAGAAATGTATTAAGTATTAGCTGTTATATATCAACAGCGAAAAGTCCACATCGAACAGCGAACAGTCAACCGTCAGCAGTCAACAATCAATATCTAGCGAAACAACAAACCTAAAAAAAAGGCAAGAAAATCATGTCTGTTTTGATTGCAGTAGAACAACTAGAAAAAGTCTTTAATCTCTCAGATGGGGGGACATACATTGCTCTCAAAGGCATCGATCTGGAAATTAAAAGAGGCGAATTTGTCTCCTTAATTGGACACTCCGGCTGTGGCAAATCTACTCTGCTAAATATGGTTGCAGGTTTGGATTTGCCCACAGCCGGATTGGTGACAATTGAGGGGCAAAGAATCACCCAGCCCGGCCCCGATCGCATGGTAGTATTCCAAAACTATTCCCTGCTACCTTGGCGGACGGTCAGAGAAAACATTACCCTAGCCGTAGACTCGGTAATGAGCGGCTTACCCAAAGCCGAACGCCTCGAAATCATTCAAAAACACATCGACATGGTGGGCTTAACTCCCCACGCCGAAAAACAACCTGCATTGCTATCAGGGGGACAAAAACAGCGCGTGGCGATCGCCCGTGCTCTGGCCCTGCGCCCCAAACTCTTACTTCTAGACGAACCCTTCGGCGCTTTGGACGCTTTGACTCGCGGCAACTTGCAAGAAAAGTTGATGGAAATTTGCCAAGAGTACGAAATCAGCGCCCTGATGGTAACGCACGATGTGGATGAGGCAGTGTTGCTGAGCGATCGCATTGTCATGCTCACCAACGGCCCAGAATCGAAGATTGGCGGTATTCTCGAAGTAGACATCCCCCGCCCCCGCAAACGGATGGAAGTCGTCTCACACCCCAGCTACTACGCTCTACGTAGCGAAATGATTTACTTCCTCAACCAGCAGAAGCGGGTGAAAAAACTGCGGGCGCGGAAAGTACCCGCGATCGCCCGCCACGGGCTGGAAAAAGTCAACCTCGAACTCGGCTTTATTCCGCTGGCAGCCTGTGCTCCCCTCGCTGTCGCCAAAGAAAAAGGCTTTTTTGCCAAGCACGGGCTCGATGAAGTCCACCTCGTGCGGGAAACAAGCTGGCGCGGCATCGTAGACGGCATCGCCGCAGGTTACTTAGACGCAGCCCAAATGCCCTCTGGGATGGCGATGTGGCTCAGCTTAGGAGGCCACCAAAACAAGCCAATACCAACCGTTACAGCCCTCACCATGAGCCGCAACGGCAACGGTATTACCCTTGCACGGCGCTTTTACGACCAAGGAATCTACAATCTGGCAGATTTCAAAGAAATGCTCCGCAGAACACCCGCGCAAACGCACCGCCTGGGCATCGTTCACCCTTCTTCAATGCACAACCTGCTGCTGCGCTACTGGCTAGCTTCCGGTGGCATTGACCCCGACCATGATGTTGTGCTCAAAAACATCCCTCCAGCTCAAATGATCGTTGACTTGCAGGGCGGCACTATTGACGGTTTCTGCGTCGGCGAACCTTGGAACTTGCGGGCCTCGATGGAAGGAGTCGGCTTTACGGTAGCGACAGATTTGGAACTGTGGCCCGGACACCCCGGCAAAATTTTGGGGGTGCGAGAAGACTGGGCAAATGCTTATCCCAACACTCATATTGCTCTGATCAAAGCTTTGCTGGAAGCTTCTCAATACTGCGGCGATCCAAATCACGCCGAAGAGGTTTCGGAAATTGTGGCGGGAAGGGAATATGTCGCCACGGACAAGAGTTACATCCAACTCGGCGATCCTAATTCTTCTGCTTGCAACCTGGATACTCCCATGCGGGAATACGCCCACCACTTGTTCTACGGAGACTCCGTGAACCATCCCAGCCGCACTGAACAGTTGTGGCACATGGTGCAGATGGCACGTTGGGGCGATACTGTGTTCCCGCGCAACTGGGTGGAAATTTTGGAACGTGTGGTGCGGGTTGGCCCGTTCAGCACGGCGGCGCGAGAGTTGGGAATGTCTGATATTACTCATACTCGTGGTTCTCTTCGCTTGTTTGATGGCACGGTGTTTAGTGGTGACGATCCGATCAGCTATCTCAACAATCTGGAAATCAAACGTGATTTCACGATGGCCCAAGTTATCCTCGATTCCGGCCGCAGAGCTGCTTAGAGTTGCGTCTGACGATGAGCAACTCGATTCCCTCTAGGGCGTGTTTTTAAACCCGGAGCTCCCCCCTAACCCCCCTTAACAAGGGGGGAACAAGAGAGTTCAAAGTCTCCCTAAAAAAAGGCGAAAAAGAGAGTTCAAAGTCAACCCCTACTGCCCAACAACCAGGGGGATTTAGGGGGAGCGAGACTTCAATACAAACGAGAAAAATAGAGGATTTAAGTAGTCACGGGCTCGCAACTCACCATTCAAAATTTCATTATTCGCAATTGCCAATAACCCACTAACAAGTTCCAAAATCATGCTCAACACCACTAAAAACCAGACGAACACCAAAACTCAAATCCAGCCCGGAAAAGGCCGCCGCCAACCTTTCTTGGTGATGGACAATGTTTATAAAGTATATCCAAACGGTTACAGGGCTTTAGAAAACGTCAATCTGAATGTAGCGGAGGGAGAGTTTATTACTCTGATCGGACACTCCGGCTGCGGCAAATCAACACTGTTAAATATGGTGTCGGGTTTTAGCCATCCCAGCCAGGGCACCGTGTCGATTAACGGGCAGCGGATTACGCAGCCGGGCCCCGATCGCATGGTGGTGTTTCAGGGTTACGCTTTGCTGCCTTGGCGGACGGTGTTTGAAAATGTTTACCTTGCGGTTAATGCTGTATTTCCTGAGAAGTCGAAGGTCGAAAAAAATGCGATCGTCAACGAGCATTTGGCGATGGTGGGGTTGACTGAAGCTGCAGAGAAAAGACCGCCGCAAATTTCCGGGGGGATGAAGCAGCGGGTTTCGATCGCCCGCGCTTTGGCAATTCGCCCGAAAGTGCTGATTTTAGACGAACCTTTTGGTGCTCTGGACGCAATTACTAAGGAGGAATTGCAGGAAGAATTGCTGAAAATCTGGAACGATCACCGCTGTACGGTGTTGATGATTACTCACGACATTGATGAAGCGCTGTTTTTGGCCGATCGACTGGTGATGATGACTAACGGCCCGTCGGCGACAATCGGTGAAGTTTTGGAGATTCCTTTCCCGCGTCCGCGCGATCGGGTTCAAATGATGGAAGATCCGGAATACTACAATTTGCGGAACTACGCCCTAGATTTCCTGTTCCGTCGCTTTGCACACGATCACGATGCCTAATCGGTTGGGAAATCAAAGTTAAAGAGGAGAATTATGAGACTTCTCGAACAAGTTTAATTCTTGTGCGGAGTAGGGATTAGGCATCCTGCCGGCCCAAGAGGAGCTTTTTTGCAGAAGTCTATTGAAAAGTTTAAGCCCCAGTGTTCCCCGATGTCAGGGGAACATCGCTGCGGGCGCAATTTTCCCGATCCGGTTGGGTAAACTGAAGCTTAATGGTGGACGAGAAGTTTTTTCGGACGTTCGGATCTTTTTCCGATATTTTACGTCTACCAGCGAAGAGACCCGATTGCCTAGCTGTCGGTAAGCTGGCATGAACTGAGCCCACCTTCGATTCGAGGGTGGGCTTCTTCTTCATGTTATTAACAGTTTTTGGGCGATCGGTGGTTGGTGCATTCCACCCTGGGAACTGGCACACTGCGGGAACGTTTATCGGTGTTTCATGGGTTAAGGCTGTTGTCAATATAAAGGTTTTCAGTTGAGTGAACTACAGATGCTCGGCTAGGGAAACGGCTGAGCCTAAGTCCGGCGCGGGGTTCTGTGACTTTTAACAATTGGTATAAGAGTGATGATTGTAGCAAGACTTTTTTAAATTTGTATTACTCAGGTTTGTACGGAAAACTCCTCTGGGTCAATATCCCAATTTACCCAGCGAATTGCTTCTTTAGCTGATTCTATCTCAGGCGGCACTCGCAAAGCGTGAATGTGTCCCGTGCTCGGACAAGTCATTTTTAACAAATAAACTGGCTTTGCATTACCCACCCCATCAAAATCATCGTCAAACTCGATGCTTAAGAGAGTGTATTCCTGCCAACTGTCTAATTCTGTCACCGCTAGTTCTTGACAAATGCGATCGTAAGTAATTCCCTGAATTAACACTCGCCTAATTTCCGCATTCTGTTCCTTTACTTCCGGTGATTTTTTGCCAATTATCGCGTAAGCCGATTTAACTGTTTCCGCAGCTTGCGAGCGATTTATCGGGCCAGTGGAAAGCGATCTCGCTCTCCATTTTTCCCGATAAACAGGAATTAAAGCTGCTTGTTCTGGCGTTAGTTTTTTAACCTTAGTCTGCGACATACCTCCAACCTTGTGGCTCATATTCCCGCTGAATTCGCACCATCCAATTACCTTCGGGAATTGCGATCGCATGGTGTTCTTCGTGACTCAATAAAGCTGTCGGTGAAAGCACCCGCAAGTACAGAGTGCCGTCTTTTTCGTAAAGTTCAGCTTGTCCCTCAATAATCTGGTGAGAATGTCCGGTGACTTCACCTTCGGCGAGAGTTAGGTGAGGTTTTTTTTCTCCTTCGATTTTCGGTACGGGGGTGAGAATCACGTCGCCTTGTCGGATGGGTTGCATAGGTTTTTTCTAAATTTTGTTTGCTGATTAGTCTTGGACGCACGGGTGGTCAGAAACCGGGTTTTTTACAAAAATACTCGATTAGAGTCCTTAATCTCGATAAAAAACCCGGTTTCTTTGATGTTGATGCGTCCGAGACTGGTAGTGTCGATCGATCTTTTCTACCACTCTCTTATACTACATTAGTAATACAGGAGCGTCAAGGGCGATCGACAAACTATATTCGATAACTGTTTGCTGCACTGACAGGCGTTATGTTTGAGGGTAAAAGTGCGCTCGGAAACAGTCGCCTGGGTGGGGGCGGGTTGATGTAGATTGTCGGTGGGAGTTGGAGATTGTTGGTGAACCCGCCCCTACAAATATTGCGGTTAATTTGAATCGGGGTTTTAACCGCCGACTATTATCGCCCAAAACTTCAAGTTTGCACCGAAAAATCCTCATAATCGACATCCCAATTCACCCAGCGAATCGCTTCCCTTGCAGATTGCATCTCAGGTGGAACCCGCAAAGCGTGAATGAATTCCGTGCTCGGACAAGTCATTTTTAACAAGTAAATTGGCTCTTTTTCAGGAACATCATCATCCCTCTTGAAATCATCAGGATCAAAGCCATCAATATCAGCATCAATTCTGAGCAGCGTGTATTCTTGCCAGCAATCTAATTCTGTGGCTTGCAATTCTTGGCAAATTCTAGCATAACCAATTCCCTGAATTAACACTCGCCTGAGTTCGGCATTGTCTTCTTCTAAAATCCAGGTAGGTTGCCATTGACTAGGGTGAACTTGTCCGTATTTTTCGGGCAAGGTGACGCCGTGGTAGGAATAGAGTTTGTAACCGTCGCTAAATTCGATCGCGCTTTCGCCTTCTGCGTGGAGGCGATTTTGGCTGTCGAAGGAGAGTTTGGTTGGGCGCGAGCACACATAGCAAACATTCTCAAAGGTCAAAATCCAGCCACATTCTACTAAAATCTGTTTCAGGCATTCAAAAGCTTTTTGTGCCTCTGGTTCGAGTACAATGCCCGATGCAGAAAGACAGAATTCAGCAAGAGCGAGAGCCTCCAGCACATATTTCGGAGTAACTATCAACCTTAAGTAGTTCCCATAGCCGGATAATTCTTTATTCAATTGTTGTTTTAGCTGTTCCTCCCATATAATTAATTCCGAAAGTTCCTGCCGCAATTCTGTTATTAAGTGAAATGGGTGCAGCGCATTTTTTACCAGTTTGTCAACTCGCTTTCTCAACTCTGTTTCCGTCGCTATTTTCAGCCTTTGTCTTTGTGCTAACCCTGCTTGGGGGCTGCTGCAAAAAAATATTTCAGGGGCTTGTAAACCGATGGCCTCGTAGGCAGCTTTAAGGGCGGCTGTGGCTTTAGGGTGAGAGATGGGTTTGCTAGAGTTGGCGAGAGTTCCCCACTTTTGACGACACGCTTCGATGAGAGCCTTCTTTTCAGCGATAAAGTTTACATTCAGATATATCAAATTAGTCAGAGATTGCAGGGGTGTGATGTCTGATATTTGATTGCTGTCGAGATCCAGCTCAGTCAAATTAGTCAGAGATTGCAGAGGCGTGATGTCTGATATTTGATTGCTGTACAGATACAGCTTAGTCAAATTAGTCAGAGATTGGAGAGGCGTGATGTCTGATATTTGATTGTCGCCCAGATTCAGACAAGTCAAATTAGTTAGAGATTGCAGAGGCGTGATGTCTGATATTTGATTGTCGCCCAGATCCAGCTCAGTCAAATTAGTCAGAGATTGCAGAGGCGTGATGTCTGATATTTGATTGTCGCCCAGATCCAGCTCAGTCAAATTAGTCAGAGATTGCAGGGGTGTGATGTCTGATCTTTGATTGTCGCGCAGATTCAGACAAGTCAAATTAGTCAGAGATTGCAGGGGTGTGATGTCTGATATTTGATTGCTGTCGAGATCCAGCTCAGTCAAATGAGTCAGAGATTGCAGGGGTGTGATGTCTGATATTTGATTGCCGTACAGCTCCAGATACTTCTTACTTGACACTATCGCTATCGCTTCCTCAATAATGTAAGAAATGCCAGTGCATTCTAACAGCACCTCAACTGTATGTCTTGCTTCTTTTGAAAGGCTGTCTTTGTGCAACCACCATTCGGAAAAGCTGCTGAATTTTGCTGGATTTGGCTGTTGTTCTGACATGGCAATATTATTTTAATTTGTTACGAAAATGAGAAGCTTTTGTCAACTTTTCCTCTAAACTGCAGAAATCCCGCGCCGAAACTCCTTAACCCCTTCAACCCTAGAAGCCATCAGCAAGCACCGAGACAGCAGGTTGATGTCTAAACCGGGCAGAACTTCGCTTTGGTCAATTTTTTCATATCCGTGCGATCGCAAATGATACAGGCCAAATACTCCATCCTCCCAAAACCAAACTTCGGGCACTCCCAAGGCTTCGTAGCGATTCAACTTGCTCTCGTTGCCGCTAGTAAATACAACTTCGATCGAGAGGTCTGCAATGCCTCCCGATGCTCTGCCAATTAAGTAAGATTGGTCTGCTTGTGCGGATGCTTTTCCTTCTTTTTCCTGGGTAAAGCTTCCTGTGGGAGTAAAATCGATTTCTTTTTCTACAAAATACGTACCCAGCAACAGGGCGATGACACCGCTGAAGACTTCATGTTATTGCGAAACTGCCAAGATTTCTACCTCACCTTTGAAATAAAAAAGTCGGATGCCGGGGGAGTCAGAAAACCCCTGCTCGATTAGCTTGAATTGTTGCCAATCAATCCAGGAGTGAATTAGGCGCTGGTCTTTTGGTTTGTCTAATGTTGCTGTCATGGCACGACCTCCTTTAACTATTTTATAGCAATTTGAATTCGCACAATTTTGCAAGCACATTGGTATGGTGCGTAACATGAAAAAAACCTGTTTAAATCGAAACGATCGATGTCTGACGCACCATACAACTTGATTGAACTATTATATTATCCTTGAAATGCGGCAACCGAAACCCGATCGCGTCCTGCTTCTTTCGCCCGATAAAGCGACTCATCGGCCATCGCAATTAGCTCCCCTGGCTGCGACTTCGCCCCCGGAATGCAGCAAGCTACACCCAAACTCAGCGTTACATATTCGCTGACAGCAGACTTAGCGTGAGCTATGTGCAAGCCCCGCACCTGTTGTGCGATCATTTCAGCTACGCAAGTGGCACCTTCAATATCGGTATTCGGCAAAACTACTACAAATTCTTCTCCACCGTAACGCGCTACTAAATCTGCCGCTCGCTTTACCGAATGCTGGATCACCGTCGCCACTTGCCGCAAACATTCATCCCCCGCTTGGTGCCCATAAGTGTCGTTGTAAAGTTTGAAATAATCAATGTCGCACATAATTAAAGACAGCGGTGCTTCTTCCCTCGCCAAACGCCGCCATTCCGTATCAAGGTATTCATTAAAAGAGTGGCGGTTTCTTACCTCAGTCAAACTGTCGTAATTTGCCAAATACTGCAAGGCTCGATTCACTGTTTCTAACTGCTGTTTCTGCTGTTGCAACTGACGGTTGAGCTCCGCCAACTGCTGTTCGGCTGAGTGCGATCGCAACAAATTTCTCACCCTCGCGAGCAATTCCCTATCGTCAAAAGGCTTTGAAATATAATCGTCAGCACCCGCATCCAAACTTTCGATCCGAGATTCCATCCCCGAGCGGGCTGTCAAAAAGATTACCGGAGTAGATTTCAATTCTGGCGTGTTCCGAATCTCCTTGAGCAAATCCAGCCCGTTTTGTCTGGGCATAATTTGGTCACTAACAATCAAATTTGGCTGCAAAGTTTTGGCTTTTTCTAAACCTTCAACCCCGTCCATCGCCACGGCGACTCGATAGTAAGGACTTAATAAAGTTTGGAGGTAAGCCAGCAGAAAATTGTTGTCTTCTACTACCAGCAACAGCGGTAATTCTCTGCTGTCACTTGTTAATTGTTCCAGATGATTTTTGTCGTCAAAACTGTTAGGTTCCGGCAGCGGGGCCAGGGGTGTGGTCCCCCGGACATTTCCCGAACCCCACTCTCCAGAGCCGAACCCCGTCAGTCCAGCCAATTGGGCGATCGCGATCACCAACTGATTCGCTTCCACCGGCTTCGACAAATGCCTCTGAAACCCGGCCTCCAGCGCTTCGGCCGAATCTTCTTCCTCAATGCCTCCCGTCAGCGCCACGGCCGGTAGCAGTTCCCTGTGCTCGGACATTTCCATTGCTCTGATGCGGCGGATTAAATCGCAGCCGTCGGCTCCCGACACCGCCATATCGCTCACCAACACGTCGGGTCGCGACTGTTGCAACTCGGCCATCGCTTCGCAGGCGCTACCAACCGCTGTTACCTTGGCTCCAAATGCTTCGAGGCCAGTTTTGAGAAATTGCCGGATCTCGGCGCTGCTTTCCACCACCAGGACTTGCTTTCCCGCTAGGGGTTTGGAAACCGATCCGCGTCTGTTTTCCCTTTGGGCGATCGCAGCAGTGCGAGCGTCGGGTGCATTTTTGTTGGCAATCGGTAGCAGCACCCCAAAGGTCGCGCCCTGACCGAGGCCGGGACTCGAAGCCCAAACACTTCCCCCGTGCAGTTCCACCAACTGTCGGACAATTGAGAGCCCGAGTCCAAGCCGATTTTGTTCCTTGTTCTGGAAGCTGTCTGCTGGGCGGAAGTAGTCAAAGATGTGCGGCAGAAATTTGGGGTCGATGCCGCAACCGCTGTCGCTGACCCGAATCAACACGCCCGACTCAGTAGACTCGATCCGCACTTGAACTGGGTATGGTGTCGATTCTGGGGTGAATTTGATGGCGTTGGCCAGGAGGTTCCAGACTATTTGCTGCAACCGTTCTGCATCTGCCAAAACGTAGCTGACGGCGGGGTCGAAATGTTTTTCTACGCGGAGGTTTTTGGCATCGGCGGCGGGACGGAGGGTCTCGATCGCAGATTCTATGAGAGACGGGAGGTGAACTTGGCCGAGGTTCAGGCACACTTTCCCTCGCAGCAGCCGCGAGAGGTCGAGGAGATTGTCTATTTGCCTGTTTTGTAATTTGGCGTTGCGCTCGATGATTTCTAAAGCGCGGCTGGTGGTGGCTTCGTTTAAATTGCGCGATCGAGCTAGCTGGGCCCATCCCAAAATCGCGCTCAGGGGCGATCGCAGTTCGTGGGAGGCGATCGCCAGAAATTCGTCTTTTGCCCGGTTGGCTTCGGCTTGGGCTGCTTCCACGGCTTTGCGATCGGTGATGTCGAATCCGATCGCCAAATACTGACAGGGTTTTCCCTTACAGTCCAACAGTGGAACTACTGCTGCGTACACCCAATAATCACTTCCATTCTTGGCTTTATTCTTAATGTCTCCTTGCCAAACTTCACCTTTGGCAACTGTTGATAGCAGATTTTTGATTATTTCCGAAAATTTATATTCCGAATGGAGGATGCCAAAGTGACCGCCGATTAGTTCGGTCTGGGAATAGTTGGATATGGAGCAAAGTTGATCGCTGACATAGTTAATAATTCCTCGCGCGTCAGTCCTCAGCGCCAGTGCCGATCGGTCGATCGCTCCTTTAAAATCTAAAGATTCTTGTAGCGACGAATCTAGTTCTTTTGGCGTAGAAAATTGACCGAGCCGATCGGGCGCTTTGTGTTGCTGGCGATCGGGCTTATCCTTACTCCGTTGTTGGATTTCCATTGCTTCTATTTTCCCCTGACGGCTGACACCTAATCTACTCGCATCCTGATTCATTATCACAATTTTCTTTCCCGCACCGGCGGGTGCAATATTTTGTATCTCTTCATCTTCCTGAAAAATTGGCAGGCACCACATCCACTCTGGAGTCAACTCAATTGTTGTTTATAGTTGGCTAAAGTTTGTCAATCTGAGGACTGATTTTTTCAGATATAGCCGATCATCGGCTGCTGGGTCATTCCTTTTTATCTTGGTATCTTTTATATTTTACTAAGGGGAATCACTGAGAAATTTATGGTGTGGAGCACACACCGACAGTTGCATTCTTGTTGGAAACGGATATCATAACCGTCAACTTTTTTCTCACAATTACTCCTAGTATCTGGCACAAAGTCTCGTCTTCGGCAGGCTTTCGCGTCTATGGCATTCTGCCTCATCTCCACTGAAGGAGATATATGTGCAGGGCTAGACAGTTCCCCAATCACGGGCGGGTTGGGGCGCACAAAGTCCCTGTCTGGCGATCGTCCGTAACTTCTTTTAAATTATTTTCTTCAACATCTTGACAGGTCTGTATATTTTTTGTATTATCAAATGTAATATGCTTTCCGAGAATAGAATCGGCAAACTGCCTAGACGCACTCAACTATTAAAAATTTGAGGAAAATCGTCTGTGAATTTATCTGTGAATTTAGACGCTGTACGCGAGCAATTTGAACAAAGAGCCTTTGATTATGACCAAGAATTTCAAAGGTGGTACCCGCCACGTGATTTATCAGTGGAATCAATCCCAAATCGAAAATCGAAAATCAGAAGAGCCCCCGCATTTATCCGTGGGGTCGCCTCTAAAATCTAAAATCTAAAATCTAAAATCGATTGACGGCTTAATTCCCCGCCTCATTCCGCGCTATGGCGAGCAACACGATGTAATATTGCAGTTAATCCCTTCTGAAACTAATGGTAACATAAAAGTTCTGGATTTAGGCGCGGGAACTGGCATACTGTCGGCTGTGATTCTGCAAGCATTTCCTCATGCAAAAGTCCTAGCCTTTGACATCGCCCAAAATATGCTGAAAACTTGCCAAACTACCTTGTCCACTTTCCGAGAAAGGCTGACCTTGCAGCAAGGAAACTTTGCCGAAGATGATTTCGGCAGCGGTTACGATTTGGTAGTTTCAGGCTTGGCAGTCCACCACCTCGACAGCGCAGGTAAACAACAGCTATTTCACAAACTTTTCCACTCCATGAATCCAGGGGGAATCTTGCTAATTCGAGATATTGTGACAGGTGCTAGTCCCCGGCTGACTGAGCAATACGAACAGTTGTGGCGGCAGTACATGAAAGCTAACGGAGAAGACGATGCAGCCTGGTTTCAAAAATATCGAGAAGAAGATATTCCCTCCTCTGTGGAAGAGCAGACAAAGTGGCTTGCAGAAGCTGGTTTTGCCGACGTAGGATGTCACTGGCGCTATCTCAACTTTGCTATTTTTGGCGGAGTTATCCCAAGGTAGAAGGTATTCGGCAGAATGCCGATTTTTTGATGATTATCAAAATATAAAGCTCGTGAAAAATCGCCGACCCAACACTTTTTTATTCGCAGACGCCGAACCTAATTGTGTAGGTAGTTAAGGACTGACTTTACCGCTATAATTCGCGCGTCAGACCCTTTTTTACGTCCGGGAATCATTTTGTGCCAACCTGTAGAGGCGGGTTCACTCAAGCGCCATCTGGTAGTACAAACATATTCAACAAACCCGCATCAAATCAACGATATAACCCGCGCGTGACATTTTGTAAAAGGTGATTTAAAAGCTCAATAAATAAAGTAGAATTATGAACGATTCTCGCTTAGTAAAAATCAG
Organism: Microcoleus sp. S13_C3; assembly: GCF_036700905.1. NCBI lineage: Bacteria > Bacillati > Cyanobacteriota > Cyanophyceae > Oscillatoriales > Microcoleaceae > Microcoleus > Microcoleus sp. S13_C3. The sequence continues at coordinate 43,426 of NZ_JAUBPT010000047.1, forward strand.
CCGATATCTCAGCAAACACCTGCGTCACGCGCCCTCGCGCATCGGCATCGAACTCGCTCCCGGTGGCTGGGTTCCTGTTAGCGAACTCCTCGATGCCTGCCAACAAAATAACTTTCCTGTTCAGCTTACAGAACTTAAAAAAGTAGTGGCGCAAAACGACAAGCAGCGCTTTTCATTTGACTCCACCGGCACTCTAATTCGTGCCAACCAAGGACACAGCGTAGAGGTTGACTTGCAGTTAGAACCCGCTGTTCCCCCGGATATTTTATATCACGGAACAGGTAGCACTGCCGTCGAGTCTATTCTCAGCCAAGGAATTAGGAAAATGTCGCGACATCATGTTCATTTGTCGGTGAATATCCAAACGGCGCGCCAAGTAGGTGCAAGACATGGCATCCCGACAGTCTTTACTGTAGATGCCGCAGCCATGCAACGCGATGGTCATACATTTTACTGTTCGGCTAACAAAGTTTGGTTGGTAGATTTTGTGCCGCCCGCTTATCTCAAAATAAGTTGATAAATTTCACTTTTTTTGTAGAATGTGTACCAGAAAAAATGTAAAATAATAGGAAGTAGGAGTTTTGCAAAATGAGTGCGGAAGATATGGGCGATCGCGAAAACAATTTTCATCAAAGCAATTCTCAAAATAGAGGTCTGCTAGGCTCTGGTTGGCGACCTTTTTACCGTCAATTTGATTGGGAACACCTGGCACATTTAGCGTCTAGCGACCCCTTAGAACTAGCTCAAAAAACTTTAGGTGCAGCTAGCGATATTGCCGACGCAATGGGACGACACCAATATACTTGGTGGGCAAATATTTTAAATGTATTCTCGGAAAATACTCGCTACGAAATTGATGAATTTTGGGATTACATTACTCCGCAGCCAGTTTACCCGGATTACCGCTACAAAGACGTTTTAGTTACCGAAACGCCGGTGGTGCAATTAGTCAGCCGCGCTAGCATTCCCATCGACTACGTGCTCAACAAACTCCAAGAGATTACTGTTTTCAAAGTTCTGGATTTGCTAGGGAAACCGGATGCGATTACCCAGTCTTTTATGGATAGACATTTTTCTTATCCCCCGGAGCGATTTATTAGCTGGGAACGCTTGGAAGTTTTGGGTACTGTTTATGCTTCTTGGGCTCGATTCGGCTGCTGGCTGCAAATTGACAGCTACGACAGGGGAAGACGCTGCTACACTCTGATTTGCCAAGATATTGCACCGCTTGTTAGGAAGGCAACTTATAATTTAGCGGTGATTCTGGGCGGGTACAAAAGCCGCGTCGGACAGGTTCACAGCCAGTTCCCAATTCGCACGTTTTCTGCGGAGGTTCAAAGTTTTACCGATACAGTTCAGCAGGCAATTTTGGATCAAAATCAGTTGGCTGTTTTGGTTAGTGGCGAACCGGGGACGGGCAAAACTGCTTGGACGCAAGCGGTAGCAAAGGAAATTTTAGTGCCGCTGGGTTATGTGATTTTTATCTTAGACCACGATGCTGTGGAAAATTTTGTGCCACCGAGTTATTTGGAGCGGATTTGTATTATTATCAATGAGGCTGATAATTTGGCTCAAGATCGATCGACTGCTGAAGCACAACGCACTAACAAAACTGAACATATTTTGAGTTTGCTGGATGGCACTTTGTATCAAAGCGTCATCGACGATCAAGGCATTCAATTTCAGCAAAAACTCGTAGTTTTGATGACTTGCAACACGACGGAAAGATTAGATCCTGCAATGTTACGGAAAGGGAGAGTGGATTTTACCAGTGAATTTACGCACAAATTTGTTTGAACGCTCTCTTGCATTCTCAAGCTATCTGGCGATCGCACTGGCTACACGATCTAATACTATGTTCGATGTGGGATCTCCAATTAAAGAATTGGGAAGGACTGATGAAGTTCATGCTTTGGAGCACGGGCCTACAGTTGCATTCTTTTGGGAACTTGTCTAAAATACCGAACAATCATCAGGAAATCCTCTAAATATCAAAGTTTGGGGGAAACTTGTTTGAGTACCTATAGACCATTGGTGTCAACAATCGCCTAAAACCCTTTTTCTCTCTCGTTTTTTGCCTAGTCTCGCTGCCCTCTTGCGCCCCGGAATAGTCGCGGGAGACAAGAGAGCACTCCAGTCCCCTCCGACTATTCCGGGGGCGCCGGGGCGATATATGCCTAATCGTCAAACAGCAACCGGGCACTAGCTTTGGTCTTAAATTGACACTAATGCCTATAGACATATCCCCATCAAAAATGATATCAATGATGGGTGATACCCTCTAAGGGTATCGTCCGAGAGAGCAAATCAGGGGAAAACAGCATTTTTGGTCTCAAACAGAATTTTTCAAACTTGACAGCTATGGAGGAAATCCCAAACCGTGCAAACTAAGCCAGTTCAGCAAAAAAGTCAGGGACTGGGAAGGTACGTTGACGGGACTTTCCCGATGGCCCAACAACCCGCAGAGGCAGCCGTGTCCGAGAGTAAAGACCGATTTCGGCGGTTTGTGGAGCGCTCCGCCGAGGCCGTGGCAATGGTAGATTGTGAAATGCGCTATCTGTCGGTTTCTCGTCGCTGGGAAACAGATTGGGGGTTGGGCGACGGCGAGGCCATCGGCCGATCTCATTGGGAACTGTTCCCGAATCTCCCGGAATATTGGGAGCAAAATGCCCAGGCTTGTTTGACGGGAGTTTTGGAATACAGCGAGTTTGTGGCAGGGCGATCGATCGCATCTGTATCAGGAAAAAGCGCAAGCGGCTGTGTCAGCGAGTCGGTAAGATGGGTATTTCAGCCTTGGAAAAATAGCGAAGGTGCGATCGGCGGTTTGATTTTGTTTGCATCTAAGATAGCTGAGGCTCCCGCTCAAACCAATTGCTATAATAAATTTCAGTCCGAGGTCAAAAGAAAGCAGTTAGAAACAATACCAAAACTAACTCAAATTGCCCTCGAAAATGCAGCGGATACAATCTTTTTTAGTACCTCAGACGGTCAAATTTGCTACGCGAACAAAGCCGCTTGCCATCTTTTCGGCTACTCGGAATCGGAACTGCTAAACATGAGAGTTAGCGACATCGATTCGCATTTGCCAGCATCGGATTGGCGAGAACACTGGGTTCAACTCAAGCAGCAAACCAACCTCACTTTTGAAACCAGTTATAAAACCAAAGACGGCGCCAGTTTTTCCGTAGAAGTTAAAGTCAATTATTTAGAATACGGCGGGTGCGAATACCGCTGTGCGATCGCCCGCGACATTTCCGCTCGCCTCGCAGCAGAATCAGCGCTCGTACAGGCAAAAGAGCAACTTCAAGCCGTTTTGGACGCCGTGCCGGGATTAGTTTCTTGGGTAAGTTCCGATTTGCGCTACTTGGGAGTAAACCGACATTTAGCTAGCGCTTATAAAATGCCGTCCGAACTATTTATAGGTCAAAAAGTAGGTTTTTTAGATACAAGTCCTAAATTTAACGATTTAGTATACGATTTCTTTGGCAGCCATAAAAAGAAGACATCTCAAGAAGTAACAGCGAGCATCAGAGGAGAAAATAAAACTTATCTAATAGTGGCTCAAAAATACCAGAACAATACGGCGGCAGTATTTGTGGGATTGGATATTACAGAAAGCAAACTGTCTCTTTTAGCTTTGCAAGAATCAGAAGAACGCCTGCGACAACAAGCGGCTAAATTAGAGCAGACGCTGTTAATTTTGCAGCAAACTCAAACTCAACTGATTCAAACAGAAAAGATGTCATCCCTGGGGCAGTTAGTAGCAGGAATAGCGCACGAAATTAACAATCCAGTTAGTTTTATTTCCGGCAATGTCAGCCACGCCACGGGCTACATTCAAGAACTGCTGCGAACGATCGACCTTTACCAAAAGTATTATCCCCATCCCGTGCCGGAAATTCAAGATTTGATTGAAGAATTAGACTTAGACTTCATCAAAAAAGACTTGCCAAAACTGCTAAATTCCATGAAAGTCGGTTCGGAAAGGATTCGCGATGTCGTGCGATCGCTCCGCTTGTTCTCGCGTACCGACGAAGCCCAAATGAAGCCGGCTGATATCCACGAAGGTTTGGACAGCACTTTGCTGATCTTGCAAAATCGCCTGCAAGCTAAAGGGGGACGGCCGGGGATTTCTCTAGTTAAAGAGTACGGAGATTTGCCACGAGTTCACTGCTATCCGGGACACTTAAACCAAGTGTTCATGCACTTGTTGACAAATGCGATCGACGCTTTGGAAGAAGGGGGGAGAAATGCTGAAAATTATGGTAAAATTCAAAATCAGTCTTACTTGGCTTCAGCCCGGTCGAACTCTGAAATATTCAATCCCGAAATTCGGATTCGCACCTCCGTGGTAGGGGAAAACGAAGTTGCGATCGCCATTAGTGACAACGGCCCTGGCATGACTGAAGAAGTCCTCGACTGCATCTTTGACCCTTTGTTTACCACTAAATGTCCAGATACGAGCACAGGTTTGGGTCTAGCAATATCCCAGCATTTAGTAGTAGAAAAGCACGGTGGTAAGTTGCACTGTGTTTCGCGTCCGGGAGAGGGAACTGAGTTGATAATTAAAATTGCGATCGGCAACGATTAATGAGCGATTTATAACAGGCAAATAATATGGTAATCGAGTGGCTAAAATTTCAAGTACCTCCCGAAAAGTGGGAGGCATTTATTCAGCGAGATGAAGAAGTTTGGACGGCAGGATTGAGAAGTTTACCCGGTTTTTTGGGCAAGGAAACTTGGGTAGATCCGGTACAAAATGAGGTGGTGATACTGATTCGCTGGCAAACTAGAGAGTTGTGGAAGTCGGTGTCGCAAAGCACCATAGATGAGCTGGATGCCAAAATGGGCGATTTGCAAATTGCGATCGCCGAAAGTCGCGAATATCAAGTTCGCAAGTTTTGGCATTAGTTAGTCAGCAGTCAGTTGCTCGTGTTAATTTTTGAAAGATTAATCATGGGTTTTACCTTGATTGTACCGCAGACATTGATTTGGTATTTGGTGTGAAGGGCGATCGATCTCGGTAGAATCATCGCAGTGTTTGGTATTTGGTGTGAGGGGCGATCGCACCACCCCTTGCTTTCCACCTATGCAACCACAGATAACCTGGAAACTTTCGGATCTGATTTATTGTGCTGTGTACGCTACCTAGACAGTGACAGACTTGGCAATTTTTGCCAGCAATCGCAACGCTTCATTGACAGAACCTGAGTCTCGAAATATTTCTGCTACGTCTGGATCGAGAATCACAACATTACTTGATTTCATATAGGCTTCATAGTATTTGCCACGGACACCACCTGAAAAATCGTATTCAGGTCTCATCTCGTCATTAATTGTTACTTCAGGTTGCTGACTCATAGCTTTTTCTCTCTTGTCGGGTGGCTAAACGGGCGCTGATTAAACGCAGTTCACCTTCTCGTTCTGTATGGGACACAACAAAAAGGCGCTGTTAATTTGACTGACCGATCGTTAAAAGACGGAACTCACCTACAGAGTGGTTAGGGTCAGAAATTGTAATAGCCAGTGGATCTCCGAAGACAGTGACAGCTTCTTCAAAAGACACACCCTGCTTTTTGGCATTACTAATCGCTTTGTTTGAGTCCCACTGAAACTTCATAGATATATTCTACTCTCAAGCAGAAGAGGGAGGTTGGCAATTGCCTAGCTTACTTCTGTATTTTACTATTTAGGGCAAAATGGCGAAAATCAAAAATGTCAATGTGACTGACTTCTAGGAACTCATAGACTCTGAGGAATGTTGAACTGCTGCTGTAGCGCTGTCATGGCTTTCTCGACTGGGATTCCTTCACCTCGATCGAAGCTTTCGAGTCCTTTGCGAATGCCGATGATAGCTTCGAGGTAGTCGATTCGTTCTATAGCAATCCTAAATCATTTGTGTAATTCTTGTAGGGGCAAACCCCCCGTGGTTGCCCTTTCAGGGGTAGGTTTTTAATGATGACACCGGATTGGATAGTATAGAAACAGTGAGTTTTACACAGCTCCGGAG
>NZ_JAUBPT010000048.1:0-15938 GCF_036700905.1 Microcoleus sp. S13_C3
ATGATTGTTTGTTGGGTGGGGGCGGGTTTTTGAGATTGTTTGTTTGGGGCGATTATGGTTGGTGGAACCCGCCCCTAGGAAACCCTATTTTGTAGGGCGGGTTCCACCAAAAATATCTAACAATTACCAACAATTTAGATAAACTCGCCCCCACACCACGAATAATTCACTTGGCTTTTTTCTGAGCAGCCGCATAATGCTCACTCATTAACTGATTAACTTCTGGATTGTAAATCCGCAGATAATTCCAGTAATTCTCAAACACCGATTTCACGTATCCTTTGGTTTCAGGAAAGGGAATCTTTTCCGCAAAAGCATCCGGATCACTAAAACTAAACCTCTTCAACCAATCTGCTACTGCATTTGGCCCGGCATTATAACTCGCCACAGCTAACATCGAGTTATTCTTGTACTCGTCGTGAGTGTGATCCAAATACCACGTACCGAGTTTAACGTTGTCGTCCACATTCTCCAATGAATACTTTTTGAGGCTGATTTGTTGAGCAACCCAAGCTCCTGTTTCCGGCATTACTTGCATTAACCCGGTGGCACCAACTGATGATTTGATGGCGGGCATAAACCGCGATTCTTGCCGGATTAATGCAGTTACTAATACTGGATTTATTGTGCGTTCTTTTGACCACTTGACAATGGTTTCTAAGTAAGGAAAAGGATAAAGTGCTTGCCAATAAATCGGTTGCTGTCTGAGTTCGAGGTATTGGGTTCTATCATCTGGTTTATCGCGCTGCCGCAAACTACCAACCATCCACAAACCGTCTAAATTGTCTCCGACTGCAACTCGCATTAAACCGTCGGTAAACTGTTCGGCAATACTTGGTTCTACGCGATCGATAAATTCTACTTGCCACAGCGTCCAAGCATCTCTATCTTGACCTAATTGATAGAGTTCTTTCAACGCAGGAGAACCCGCAGTTGGTTCGGGGCGCTGAGGGGGCCGCACTACATTGGGAGACAAATCTCGGACTGTGGTAAAGTCGCCGACGGGCCAGCCGAGAAGTACAGCCGATCGCCACGCAAAATATGATTCTGGATAGCGTAAGATCGTGTAGTCAAACGCAGTCTTGGCGTCTTGTTGGCGGCCGAGTTGCTGTGCCCATTTCCCGACCCAAAATGCTGCTTCTGGAGCTTGTTCGCTGTCGGGATTGTGGGTGGTTAATTCTCTCGCCCACTGCCAAGCTGATTTTAAATCTCCGCCTTTGGCAAACTGCTGGGCGATCGTCCACCGCAATTCGCCTGCTTTATCAGAATTATTGTATTTTGTCAAGAGCAATTTCCGGGTTTCTGAGGCGGATTGACCATTGCGTGCTTTGTCGAGAAGTTGGGATTTATCTAACAAAGCTTCGGGGGCATAATTGGGGAATTTGCTAATAACTCGATCGAGCAAAACGATCGCTTCTTTCGGTTCGCTCAGCCGCGACAGCCGAATTAAACCCAAACCAGTATCTTCGGCATCGGGAAACTCGCGCACTAATTCTTGATAGGCAATTCTCGATTCCGGGATTTTTCCGTCGAGCCACAAACCGCGAGCTTTGCGGTAAAGATTTTTGGCGTTGCGGGGAGCTTTCCCGTAAGCAATAGCTCCTTTGCCATAATCTTGTTTTTCCCAATAGCCAAAGGCAATTTCTTCCCAATCTTCCGGTTTTAAAGAGGCGCTGTTTCGCTGCACCAGTTGTTCCAAAATTGTCCCGTAATCTTTGACATAATGACCGTGTTTTGCTACGAGCAGCATCAACTGCGGCTGATTGGGATTTTCTTTTAACTTGCCGAGGGCAATTTCTACGCTGCGGGGATGAGCGGGAAATTCAGTAATTGCCTGTTGCCAATATTCCGGTTTTGACTTGCCTAAAACATATAAAGCTTCCGCTGCTACCGGGTCGCTGGGATAGTTTTTGAGCAGTTCCTGCCAAGCTTTTTGGGCTTTGCCTTTGTCGCCGCTCAATTGGTAGGCTTCCGCTCTTTTTAGGGCAATGTGAGCAGCTAAAACCGGATATTCTTGCTCTAATTTGTCCAATAACTTTAATGCTTTGGCCGCATTTCCTTGCTGGATTAAATCGCTGGCAAGCAGGTAGCGGGCGCGGCTTTGAGGGGAGATTTCCTGCTGCGGGTTTGTACTTGCAGACTCAGTAGCTGCGAGTTCAACTAATTTCGCCGCTCGCTCGCTCGGTGACAGCGATACCAGCATCTTGACTTGCGATTCGGAATTCGCTGCATTCTGCGGCTGCTGAGCCTTCTGGATCGAGCCAAAACCCATCCATTTCATCGCAGCAACCAAAGAGCCGATCGCAATAACGCAAACTGAAATGCTGATTAAAACAGAAAATCGGGCCCGGCGTCGTTTTAGCATGGGAAAATTTAAGAAAATAAGAATAGATAACCGATCGTTTGTCAAGAGCCATCACAGGCAGGATGCGTGTTCCACGCCATCACAGGCAGGATGCGTGTTCCACGCCATCACAGGCAGGATGCGTGTTCCACGCCATCACAGGCAGGATGCGTGTTCCACAAGAAATAAATGTTAAGAGTGGGGCGGGTATGAACAGCCGACCCTAAAACAGATTATTGAGATTGGTGCGAGATCCGATCGCAGGCGGACTTGGCTGATATAGTAGCAGAATTTATTTCGATGTGGAGCGGAGAATTTGTGCGATCGATCTATTTACCCGCACCAACGAAAAACCACAAACCACCCACTGCAAAGTACAATCTAAAATCTAAAATCTAAAGTGTAAATCAAAACATGGAATTTCTAGTCACCGATACGCCCCGCTCTGTTTGGACAGGAGACGCCCTGGCAATTGGTCTATTTGAGGACGGCTTGGAGTTCACCGGCGAGCTGGCACAATTAGATGAAAAGCTGGCAGGGACTTTGAAAGAGCTGCTACTGGAAGTAGATTTTAAGGGCAAAGTGGGCACGAGCGCCATCACCCGCGTCGGCGGCAATAATCCCATTCGCAAAATTGCGATCGTCGGTTTGGGTAAAACAGAGGACTTAAAATTAGACACCGTGCGGCAAGCTGCAGGCGTTTGCGCCAAGTTAGCCAAAAAAGAGAAATGCAAAACCCTCGGAATTAGCTTTCCGGTGTGGAAAAACGCGCCGGATTCTACAGCAAGCGCCATCGCCGAAGGTGTAGAACTCTCCCTGAATCAAGACAACCGTTTCAAATCGGAAAAGGAAGACAAAAGCCCGCAACTCGAACAAATTCATTTGCTTGGTTTTGCCGGTACAGAAAGTGCGATCGCCCGCGCCCGCCAAATCACTGCCGGAGTCATTTTAGCACGGGAATTAGTCGCAGCGCCGGCAAATTTTGTCACCCCGATTACAATGGCAGAAACCGCTCAAAGTCTAGCTGCCGAATGCGGTTTAGAATTAGAAATATTGGAGCAGGAAGACTGCGAAAGACTCGGCATGGGAGCTTTTCTAGGCGTGGCCAGAGCATCCGATTTGCCGCCCAAATTTATCCATTTAACTTACAAACCCGAAGGCACACCGCGCCGCAAAATAGCAATTGTGGGCAAAGGATTGACCTTTGATTCTGGGGGTTTGAACATCAAAGGGGCCGGCAGTGGCATTGAAATGATGAAAGTAGATATGGGCGGCGCTGCCGCTACTTTGGGAGCGGCAAAGGCGATCGGGCACATCAAACCGGATGTGGAAGTTCACTTTATCAGCGCCGTCACTGAAAACATGATCAGCGGCCGCGCCATGCGCCCTGGAGACATCCTCACAGCTTCCAACGGCAAAACAATTGAAGTCAACAATACCGACGCTGAAGGTCGTTTAACCCTGGCTGATGCTTTGGTATTTGCTGATAAATTGGGAGTTGACGCAATTGTAGATTTAGCAACTCTAACCGGGGCCTGCGTAATTGCTTTAGGCGACGATATCGCGGGTTTGTGGAGTCCTCAAGATAGCGTCGCCGCCGAAATAGTCGCCGCATCAGAATTGGCAGGCGAAAAATTTTGGCGGATGCCGATGGAAGAAAAATATTTTGAGGGCTTGAAAGCATTGCACGCCGACATGAAAAACACAGGCCCACGTCCCGGCGGTTCGATTACGGCGGCGCTATTTTTGAAGCAGTTTGTAAAGGATACTGCATGGGCGCATTTAGATATTGCCGGCCCGGTTTGGACTGACAAAGAAAATGGCTACAATGGCCCTGGGGCTACGGGTTTTGGAGTTCGCACTTTGGTGCATTGGGCGCTGGGCGGTGCTTAATTGTGGATTGCCAGCGGAAAAATTGAGATTTTCTCTGCCTTAAAAGTCTGTTAGTCCATCTGTGAGCCAGGGGTTAAAAACCCCTGGCTCACGGCTTAAGTAATCTAAAAGAAAATTTAATAGTGCTCATTAACAATTTAAATGTATCTGAAGCAATAGGTAGGCGAATCTATGTATTCCGTCACAGGGAGCAAGGTAAGCGTTGCTAGCCGTGAGGCTCACCATTGCTCATACTTGGGAAAAGCTTCGTTCCCAGGGCCCCACCTCGATAGTTTTGGCATTTCCTGAAAAAATAGCTGTTTCATAAAAAATGAAAAAAGTATATAATTATGTAAATATTTCACTAGCCGAAATCAAATAATTAGATTTGATCGGATTTGCATTGGTACAGATAATTTTTTTCTTGAACTTTATGCAAGAACAATTAACAATTTTTTTTTCAACACTTGCTGTATCTTCTACACTCGCCTGCAACCTGGTGCCGGAGTTGCGACTGTACGCTGTTTTTGACTCGCTGACGGCACTGGCTTATTGCTCGATCGCCCTATCTTTAGTTTATTTGACCCGCCAAGGTTCTCACCGCAAGATTTTCCGGCTGTTTGCCGTTGTTTTTTTTGCCTGGGGCGCTGCTAAATTGACGGAAGTTTGGACGCTTTGGCATTCCATATATTGGCTGTCGGTAACTCTCAAAGCTGCAAGTGCTTTAATTTCTTGGCTTTTAGCCACAACCGCCCTCGCCCTGCTGCCAAAAGCACTTGCCGAGTCTGGTTTCAATCAAAAAGAAAAATTTCAACAAATATCGTTAAAACAGGTAGAAGAAAATCAGCCCCACCATGATATCCAGAAAGGAGAATTGGCAAAACAAGCGCTCAATTTTTACCCTTCAGATACTATTGTCGATCGCGCTTTAGCTCTCAATTCGCTTAACGAACAGTTAGAAAAAGAAATTGCCGATCGCCACCGGGTTGAGGAAAAGTTGCAACTGACTCAATTTGCGATCGACCGATCGGCAGATGCGATATTCTGGATCGGGCCCGACGGTAAATTTTTGTACGTCAACGACGCTGCTTGCACTTCATTGGGATATTCTGAAGCAGAATTGCTCTCGATGACGGTGCATGACATCAATCCAGATTTTCCCCAAACTGCTTGGAGTTTGCACTGGAAAGTCTTAAAACGCTGCGGTTCGGTGAATATTGAAGTTCACCACATCACTAAGTACGGTCGCATTTTTCCGGTAGAAATCACAATCAACCATTTGGAATTTAACGGCAAAGAATATCAGTGCGCGTTTGCTCGCGACATTAGCGAACGCAAGCGGATTGAGGCAGCTTTGCGAGAAAGGGAAGAAGAATTTAGGTCATTAGTTTCTAGCATTCCCGGTGCGGTTTACCGGTGCAGTGCTGCGGGGCGATCGAGCGTAACTTTTATCAGCAGTGGCATAGAAGCTATTTCCGGCTATCCTGCCGCTAACTTTATGCAAAAACCGGTGCAGGCTTTTCCGAGTATAGTTCATCCCGATGACGCTGAGTATATCGAGACAATTATCGATCGGGCTATTAAGACAAAACAACCTTACATCATCGAATATCGCCTAATTCACTGCGACGGAAATGTGCGGTGGGTTGTAGAGAAAGGTCAAGCCATTTTCAACGCAGACGGTGAAGTTTTATCCCTCAACGGCGCCATTTTTGACATAACAGAGCGCAAAGCAGCAGAGGATGCTTTGCGGCTCTCCGAGGCGATCGCCAACAACAGAGCTCAGCAGCTAGAAATCGCTCTCAAAGAACTCCGAGAAACTCAAGCTCACCTAATTCATACCGAAAAAATGTCAAGTCTCGGTCAAATGGTAGCTGGAGTAGCTCACGAAATTAATAACCCTGTCAGTTTTATCTACGGCAATATTTCCTACGCCAGCCAATATATCAGAGACTTGTTGCAGCTTGTGGAACTTTACAAAAAACACTATCCTCAGCCAGCGGTAGAAATTCAACAATGTATTGATAATATCGATTTAGAATTTTTGACAGAAGATTTACTAAAAATATTATCTTCGATGAAAATGGGAGCCGATCGCATTCGCGAAATAGTTTTGAGCTTGCGAAATTTCTCGCGTTTAGACGACTCGGTAAAAAAGCCTACAAACCTTCATGAAGGCATAGACAATACGCTCCTAATTTTACACAACAAACTTCGTGCCAGAGGCGACTATCCCGAAATTAAAGTAATCAAAGATTATGGTAAAATCCCTTTAATTGAATGTTATGCAGGTCAGCTAAATCAGGTATTTATGAACCTGCTTAGCAACAGTATTGACGCCTTGGAAGATGCTTGCAACCAAAAAAGGCGAGCGGCAGCCGACGGCGACGATTGGAAACCAACTATTAGCATTCGCACAGAAGCCCTGAACGAAAATAGTATTTGCATCCGCATTTGCGATAATGCGATCGGCATGACAGAAGACGTGCGGAGCCGATTATTTGACCCGTTTTTCACGACAAAACCGATGGGAAAAGGCACTGGTTTAGGGTTAGCCATCAGTTACCGAATTGTCGCGGAAAAACACGCCGGAGCCTTAAGCTGCCGTTCCACCGTTGGAGAAGGTACGGAATTTGCGATCGAGATTCCTTTATGAATTAGTGCGACGGAAGTATCAAAACTTGGCAGAAGTTATCGCTCACTATAAATTGTAAAGTGTGGTGTAAAAAACTTTTAATTTTCAAGAAAAATCCCCAAATTGGCTATAATATCAAATCCGGTAGCATCGGAATTATTCATCTCTGTATTCTCTCCCTCTGCGTTCTCTGCGCCCTCTGCGGTTAAATCATTCCGATGCAACCGGAAACGATATAAATTACCAAGGTAATAATCAACATGGCAGTGAAATTATAAATTCTGTACCTATACCTAAAGTTGAGTTGACATCGAGCCTACCGCCGTGTTTTTCAACCACAATCTGCCGTGCGATAGGCAATCCCAACCCCGTACCTTTCCCTACTTCCTTGGTAGTAAATAACTCATCAAAAATCTTCTCTTGCACTACTTCACTCATGCCCACCCCGTTATCTTTGATGCAAATTATAGCTTGTTTTTTGTCGCTACAAATGTCGGTCCTAATGGTAATTTGATTGGCGATTTCTGCATAATGTCTTCCTTGATTTGATTCCTCCAAAGCATCGATCGCATTACCTAACAAATTCATAAATACTTGATTCAACTGTCCGGCATAACACTCCACGGGTGGCAAATTCCCATATTCCCTAATCACTTTGATTTCTGGACGAGTATCGTTAGCCTTGAGTCGATGTTTCAGGATCATAATGGTGCTATCGATGCCATCGTGGATATTGCAAGCTACGGGATAGTTGGTATCGGCACGGGAGAATGTCCGTAGACTGGTACTAATATCCCGAATCCGCTTCACGCCTTCCCGCATCGAACCTACTAATTTCGGTAAATCTTCCCGGATGTATTCCAGATCGATGTTCTCGATTTCTTCTTGAATCTCTGGATCGAGTTGCGGATATTTTTGTTCATACAAATCGAGCAATCCAAACAAATCTTTGATATAATCTAAGGCGGGTTGAATATTACCAACCAAAAAACCAACTGGATTATTAATTTCGTGAGCCACCCCAGCCACTAAGTTTCCCAAGGCTGACATTTTTTCGCTTTGAACTATTGTTATTTGTGCCTGCTTGAGAGCTGTAAATGCTTGTTGAGATTCTTGATACAAACGGGCATTTTCTAAGGAAATAGCAGCTTGAGAAGCCAGCAAATTTAGCACTTCAATGCGATCGCTCGTAAATGCCCCAACCGTCAGGTTATTTTCCAGATAGAAAACTCCTATCAACTGCCCTTGATTAAGAATTGGAATACAAAGAACACTGATCGGCTGGTGCTGTTCAATATAGCGATCGCTCCCAACCTGGGAACTTACCCTAGCATCAACTATTACCAAAGGTTTCAAACTGCGCTTGACAGTGTTAACCAAACTAATTGCTACATCCTTACTTGATTCTAGAGGTATTGATGGTAATAGCTCAGGTTCCTGTCCCTCTGCTACAAGCGCCGCTACCTGTAAATACTGTTTTTGTTTGAGCAATAAGACACACTTAGTGGCGCCAGCATTCGCGATCGCTATTTTTAAAAGAGTAGTCAGGAGTTTATCTAGTTCAATTTCGCCTGAAAGGATTTGAGAAGCTTTGAGCAGGGTAGCCAAATCCAGACCCTGAGAGATGCTGGTAGAAGAGTAGCTTGAAGCGAGCGTTCCCCAGGCGTTAGCGAAGTTTACCGTAGGTATCGTTTCCTTGAAGGAGATAGATGTGTGAGGTTGCTGAAGGATGGGAGCGAGGAGTTGAGGATAACGTTTTTCCAGATCCTCTACTTTCGCCTTGGCTCCCCAACGACTGTAGGCATAATAAGCCTCGATCGCATAAAGTTGGGCAAATTTTTCTTTACCCCATTCTAGGTAAAATTTCGCGGCAACTTCATTAGCTAGTGCTTCTTCGTTGAGGAATTGATTTTCTTTGGCGAGGGAGATGGCGCGATCGTACAAATCTATAGCTTCTGCTTTATTCCCCAAAACTCGTTGCTTTTCTGCCTCAACTAAATACCATTTATGCAAATAATTCATTGGAGCATTTTGTGCCCATTGGTGTAGAGTAGTTTGATGAGTTTCCACCAGGGTAATAATTTCGACTCGCTCAATTTCTGGCGATGTGGGAGATAGCGCCAAGTGCGTCAGCGCTGCATAGAAATGGAAAATGGGAACAAGAATGAATCCTGGTATTCCTATCAAATGATTCTTGGCTATGACGCTATGGTCTAGGGCAGCCGTGTAATTTCCGAAAGAGTAGGCAAGCAGCAGTTTATAGATGTAGGCAAAGGCGATCGCAGTCAGGTTATTGTCCTGATGATGCTTAGGAATCATCACCGTTTCATCGTAGGTAGTTGCGATTAAGCAATCCGGTTGACTTACGCCTTCCCTCAAGTTGTACACCAATCGCTGCATCATATCTAAATAAATCTGGGCAGCATATTGCTTTACCTGCACCATAACAGCGCTATAACCTGCTATTTCGGACTCCCAAGTGTCCAGTTCTACCCCAGCGAAAAAGTTGGCTTGAGCGTAATGTAGTATGTTGTAGCCAGCGTGTAGAAAATCACCAGTTTCCATGCCAGCCGTAAAGCCATCTTTCAGGATCGGTATTGTTGCCCTCATAGCTTTCTGACGATGCTGAATAAATGTCCCACACAAATTATGAATTCTAGACTTGAATTCCCGCACATTGAACTGATCTAGCACTTTTAGCGCCAATTTACCAAAGGCATAGCCTGTTTCCACATCTCCAAAAAAGGCACACCGCACCATCCCATAAAGCGCATACCCCACAGTTGATGCGGGCGCATTCCCAAACTGAAGTGATAAACTCACCATCCTTGAGCTAAGTAGGGGTAGCAAACCCGTCCTCCCCACAAGAATGGTTGCAAACAACATACCTAACAGTTGCATGGCTGCCTGAGTGTGGGGATCGCTCATCGCAGGCAAGTCAACCAGTTGCTCAATTCGCCTGCTTTGGAGTTGGTTGGCAAGGTTCTGTAGTGCCTTGCCAATCAAGGCTTTGTCAGGTTCGGTGGGGAGTTCAATCCCCAATTGCGCCAGTGCATTTCTGCCCACGGCGATCGCTTCCAACACCTTGTTCTGGGCTGACCGTGCGGCGATTTGAATTTCGTATATTTGAACTTTATCTAAAATCGTCTGGGCTGATTCCAACACCAGTGCGGCTATTTGTTCCATACCATCAAAGTCTGCATTCAAATAGGCGACTTCAGCGGCAGCAACATAGAGTTTTAGCGTTAATTCATACTGGCTTTGCCAACAATCCAGTGATAGTAGCCCAATCCCCTTTTCTACATAAACTCTTGCCGCAGAGTATGCTGTAGAATTTCTGGCTTTCTGTCCCGCTTTTAAGTTCAGTTTAGCTAAGGCTTCTCGTTCGCTAGGTTGGGTAATTAACTCAATTCCTCGATTCAAATGCCCGACAATATCAAACAGTTGTTCCTCTTGCTCTATTTCGGAGCAATTTTGCTGGAGTAACTGTCCTATTTTGAGATGCGTTGCTTTTTTTTGCGAATCAATAATTAGCGAATATGCGGCTTGCTGGACGCGATCGTGTAAAAATCGATAAGTTGGATTAGCTGAAGCCTGGAAAACTTCATCACTATCCGATTCGGTAAAGAACTTATAGATTTTTGTCGTGGGAATAACCAAACCTTCCTGCAATGCTTTCCATAAAGCCGTAGCCGTCATTCCAGCAGATTTCTCACTGACAATTACTAACGTATTCAAATCAAATTGTGCTCCTATACAAGCCGCTAATGTGAGAACCTCCTGAGTTTCTCTGGGCAACTTCTGCAATTGCACTGCCATGAATTCAACAACATCATCAGTGATTGCTAAGGCTTTGACTTGGGCAATATCACACTGCCAATACCGAATATCCCAATTAAAGCTAATTAGCTTATCGTCATGTAATGCCTTGAGAAACTGAGTGGCAAAAAAAGGATTTCCCTGAGTTTTTTGATATACTAACTTTGTCAAAGGTTGGGCAATGGATGATTCGCTATTCAGCGTATCCGCCACCAACAAATTCATATCGGGTTCGCTTAACGGTGGCAAAGTAATCGTATTCACTGTTGCCCCCGTTTTAACTATCTCATTCACTGTTAAGATAAATGGATGCACGGGCGAAACTTCATTATCTCGATATGCCCCTAATACTAATAAATATCCTGTCTCCATCATCAATAATTGTAGCAAATTCAGAGAGGCTGAATCCGCCCATTGCAAGTCATCCAAAAACATCACTAAAGGATGTTCTTTGCTCGTGAAAACTTGCACGAATTTCTGCATTAGCAGATTAAAGCGATTTTGGGAGGCACTTCCTGACAATTCTGTTGCAGGAAGTTGAGCGCCAATTATGCGTTCTAACTCAGGAATCACGTCAATCAAGACTTGTCCGTTGTCTCCCACTGCTGCTAAAATCTGGGTTTTCCATGTTTGCAGTTGGGTATCCGATTCTGATAGCAATTGACCCATTAAGTCGCGGAAGGCTTGCACAAAGGCACTGAAGGGAATGTTGCGTTGAAATTGATCGTATTTGCCTTTGATAAAATAACCGCGCTGACGGACAATGGGTTTATGAACTTCATTGACAACGGCGGTTTTCCCAATTCCCGAAAAACCTGCTACTAGCATCATTTCGGTGCTACCTGTGCTGACTCGCTCAAAGGCAGCTAATAGTTGAGCAACTTCTTTTTCTCTACCGTAGAGCTTTTCGGGGATAGTAAACCGATCGCTAATATCGCGCTTTCCGAGCTCAAAATCTTCTATTTGGGCTGTTTTTTGTAACTGAACTAAACAAATCTCTAAATCGTGCTTGAGTCCTAATGCACTTTGATAGCGTTTTTCGGCATTTTTTGCCATCAGCTTACTGACAAGTTGCGATAAAATTAAGGGAATTTTAGGATTAATTTGATGGATCGGTATCGACTGTTTAGCGAGGTGAAAATGCACCAATTTCATCGGGTCATCCGAGATAAATGGCAACTGTCCTGTCAACAATTCATAAAAGGTCACACCCAGGGAATAAAAGTCACTACGATAGTCAATGCCTCGATTCATCCGTCCTGTTTGTTCGGGGGAGAGATAGGCTAATGTTCCTTCTAAAATATTTGGATTCTGAATTTCTTGGGTTTCTCGTGGTAGGAGGGATGCAATACTAAAGTCAATTAGTTGAATTTCTTGGGTGTCTGGGTTAATGAGAATATTAGCGGGTTTAATATCTTTGTGAATGACTCGGTTTTGGTAGAGATAGTGAATAATGTCTGTTAGTTGTATGGCGAGTTGGAAAAATTCTGCTAAAGGTAAAGCTTGAGATGGTTGGGTTTGATTTGTTGCTGTTTGGAGATAAGTAGATAGGGAGACTCCGCCAAAGTCCTCCATTACTAGGGCATAGCTATTCTGGTATACTTCCAGCGTCAGGGGTTTGACGATGTGAGGGAAGTCGAGATTTTTGGCAATGGTATATTGGTTGCGAAACTGGACGATCTCGTTGAAGGTGGGGTATTCGTTTCGCAGCAGTTTGATGACGACTGGGTATTGATCGCGGGTACGGATGCCTCGATAGACTAGGGTACGTGTACCTGCATAAAGTTGCTCTGTAATCTGATAACCTGACAAATTTGCGATCGCATCCATAACTTGTTGACCCTATATTATACAACAGTTAAATTAAAACATTCCATTCCATTGTATTTTATTATTTGACCAAGATAGCGATCGCAAACTCTGCACCCTCGCTAGGGAGAGAATTAACTGTAATTTTTCCCCAATGTTTATCAACTATTGTTTTACCGAAAGCAATTTGATCCGGTGCCCCCGGATTCATCCGTGTACCTGTGAAAAAATCTCCGCCTCCCGATCGCAACTCCCGGACTCATCCGTGCGAGTAATCTCAACTCTCAACTTTCAACTTTCAGGTGGCATGACGTGCGATCGCTAATCCTAAATTAGTTTCTTTGCCTACTCCGCACTATTTGCGCTATGTTATGTATAGTATGGTTGCGTAAGTTCTGATAATATCAGAAAACAATAATTTGTAATTTTTCACCGCCAGCAAATATACGCAGATACACCAGGATATAAACTTGATAATATCTGCGTATATTTGCCTGCATCTGCGGTTGTATTATGCTTTATTCCCGGTAGTGACCGCCGACAACCTTACCCCGAAACACAACATAATTGTAGATGTTGTAAAAAATCATAATCGGGATCAGAATGCCCATAAACACAATCATAAATACCAGGGCGCTGGGCGAAGCTGCGGCTTGGTAAATCGTAATTTGCGAGGGAATAATGTAGGGAAAAACAATCAATCCCAAGCCGATGAAAGTCAGCAAAAAAATCAGAATCGTCCAGATAAACGGCGTTCGTTCTTCCTTGCTTGCGAGACTTTTCAGCAGCAGTCCCACCAATAGCACTCCCAACAAAGGAATCGTGGCAAACACATAAACTAGCGGTTTCTCGAACAACCTGGATCTAGCACTTTCGTAAAAAATCGGAGTGGCGATCGTAATTAAAATCGCTCCGATTAAAGTTGTCACCGCCGCAATTTTAGCCGTGCGATAGTGATTTGTTTGCAGTTCGCCCTCCGTTTTCATAATTAGATAGGTTGAACCGATCAAAACATAGCCTTGAATCAGCGTCAAAGCAACCAAGATCGATCGCCAATCCAGCCAGTCCCAAGTAGTACCCACAAAGTGACCTGCTTCATCAACCGCAATGCCTTCGAGCACCGCACCGAGGGCAAATCCTTGAGCTAAAGCTGCTAAAAAACTGCCCGCACCAAAGGCATAATTCCAGAATAATTTGCGATTAGAATGCTCGCGAAACTCAAAGGCGACAGCGCGAAATATCAAACCAAAAAGCATCATGCAAATTGGTATATATAGCGCTGTCAAAATCGTACCGTAAGCGAGGGGAAATGCGCCAAATAAAGCGCCTCCCATCAACACCAGCCACGTTTCGTTCGCATCCCAAACGTTGCCCAAACTCGTCATTAAAATGCCCCGGCGTTCCTCATCGGAAGCAGTCAGAGACAGGATACCTACTCCTAAGTCAAAACCGTCTAGCATGACATATAGCAGGAGAAACAAAGCCAAAACTACAAACCAAACTTGCGGGAGAAAATGCTCCAAAGCTTGCATACAATCTCCTATTGTTGTGCTTCTGCGGGACGTTGATCGGGAATATGTTCTGCGGGTTGACTTTCGATTGCAGGTTCATTGTCTAAACCTGGCACAGGCAGACTTAAATTAGGGCCTTGGCGGATAATTCTACTGCCAAAATACAAAGCACAAACAAACAAAAAGCTGTAAATAACTGCAAAGAAACTGAGAGAAGTTAAAACATTGCTGGCGGGGATGTTTGACACCGCATCAGCAGTGCGAATTTGCCCGTATAAAGCCCAAGGTTGTCTGCCGACACAGCGCACAATCCAACCCGATTCTACAGCAATATATCCCAGGGGAGCAGCTAATATCCAAGCGCGCATCAGCCAAGGTTGACTGCTAATATTTTCAGCAGCAAGTTTGCCTCGCAGCCACTGAATTATACTGAACAGCATCAGTCCTACAAAAAAGAATCCAATCCCGGACATGATGCGGAAACAATAGTAGATTAAACCCACCATCCGGGGTCTGTCTTCTGGCTTCCATTCCTTCAATCCGAGTACGGGTTCGGAGAGTTTTTGTTTGAATTCCAGAACGTATCCTAAGCCATTGGGAACGCTAATTTCCCAATCATTTCTTTGGGCTTTTTCATTAGGCAAAGCTAGCAAAGTCCAATCTGCTGACTCTCCCGCTGGTGAAGTTTCCCACTTAGCTTCGATTGCTGCTAATTTAGTGGGTTGGTAGTGATAAACTTGTTCGGCGCTCAAATGTCCGATGTATATTTGCAAAGGTGCAACGGCGATTGCGGTCGCTATGGCAATTTTTAAAGACTTGGAAAAAAAGGCTTGGTTGCGCTTATTGAGAATGTACCAAGCGCTAATTCCCCCAATGACAAACAGCGAAGTTTCTAACGTCGCAAAAAACATATGGAGAATGCTGTTTAATGCGAAGGGGTTCATAATTGCTTGAAAGTAATCGCTGACAATAAACTTGCCATTGACCATTTCTCCGCCGGCAGGAGTTTGCAGCCAAGAGTTAGCGACTAAAATCCACACGGTGGATAGGTTAGCGCCGAAGGCTACCATGATTGTAGCGAAATAATGGACGATCGGGTGAACGCGCTCCCAACCAAACAGCATAATGCCTAAAAAGCCGGCTTCTAGCATAAATGCCATTGAAGCTTCAAATCCTAAAATGCTGCCAAAAAAGTCACCAACTGCTTCTGAAAATGGTGCCCAATTCGTGCCAAACTGAAATTCCATCGGAATTCCTGAAGCTACTCCAATACCGAAGTTGAGGACGTAGAGTTTCGACCAAAAACGAGCGTGATGGTAGTAGTCGGGATTGCGAGTTTTCAGCCACATTCCTTCAACAATTACCAGATAAATTCCCATTCCCGTAGTCAGAACGGGCCACAGCATATGGAATATGGCGGTTAGCGCAAATTGCATCCGTGATAGCGCCACGGTGTTAGATAAGATATCCATCGTTATATCCTTTGCTCAGTTCAAGATAGGTTAGCTTGCACAAATTCCATAATGGACACTGGTTATAATGTAGTGTAAAAATTTGTGACATTTTGTATAGTTGGCAATTTTTAAGGTTTTATACAGATTTCGGTTGTATTTTCTTGTATGTTAAAATAGGTAGATTATGCTTTGTCGTTGGGTGGGGGCGGGTTTATGAGATTGTGGGTTTTAGGCATTTATTATCGGTGAACCCGCCCCTACAAGATTTATGTTCGGTGATGGAAAGATTATCTTAGTTGGGTGGGGGCGGGTTTATGAGATTGTGGGTTTGAGGCATTTATTGTCTGTGAACCGGCCCCTACAAGATTTATGTTCGGTGATGGAAAGATTATCTTAGTTGGGTGGGGGCGGGTTTAGGAGATTGTGGGTTTTAGGCATTTATTATCGGTGAACCCGCCCCTACAAGATTTATGTTCGGTGATGGAAAGATTATC